>JAQXRL010000287.1 GCA_029218505.1 Eubacteriales bacterium
TGGAACTCAAGCGGGAAACCGTGGACAACATGCAGAATTTGCGCTTGGCCAATCCGTCTGTCAGCAGCGTGCGTTTTTTCTTTTTGAAGGAAGGCATGGCGGAAATACCGCCTTCGGTCTATGCGGTTTCCCGCCTGCCGGAGGATGCGCGAAAGCATATGGAACAACAGGATACGATGTGGAGACTGGGGCGAAACGACCCGATCGCAGAGGACCGGCTGACTGCGTTGCACGCTTTTTTTTATCAAAAGGTATATACGTTGGCGGGAGAAGATGGCGGTTACATAGAAATCGCCATGGATATGAATGATTTCCTGGCGAACATGTCCCGTTCCGATGGGAAAATGCTGACCGGATTTCGAATGAACGGCGGGGCGTTGTATTATCGTTATGCGGAGGCAGACGGAGAGGCGTTGTGGAGTTCGTACATTCCGGAATTGACCCGGCAGATGGAAGGCAAACAAGGGCAAACCCTGACGCGCCTGGGAGGCCGCCGGTTGTACCTGTGTTGGAAACAGGTGGAGGATTTGAAGGGCGCAATTTTCTGCGTGCGGGATATTACGGAGATTTATCGCCAGGATTGGCGCATGATGTGCGTGTGCGGATGTGCGTTGGGCACAATTTTTCTGCTTTTGATGTTGACAACCCGCGGCTTTACGCGGCGATTGCTGTACAGAATGTATCTGCTGATTGCGGCAATGCGGCAGGTTGAGGACGGAGATATGCGGGTTCGGGCGCAGACCGGCGAAGAGGACGAAATTGACGAATTGGCCGTGCATTTCAACCGCATGATTGATACCCTGGAAATGCTGATGAAGACCAACCAACAGCGACAGCTGCTGGCGCGGGAAGCGGAGGTTCGGGCGCTGCAAAGCCAGATCAACACCCATTTTTTGTATAATACCCTGGAGACGATCAAGATGATGGCGGTGATCGACGGCAGGCGGCAAATTGCGGATGCCGTGAACACGTTGGGCTGTTTGTTGCGATATGCGGTGCATTTGAAGTCGCCAATGGTAACGGTTCGGGAAGAATTGCAGAATATACGGGATTATTTAAGCCTGATGGCTTTGCGCAGAGACGGAAACGTGACGTTGGAGATTTGCGTGGAGGAAGCGGTGCAGCGGCAGGAAATGTGCAAGCTGAGTTTGCAGCCCATTTTGGAAAATGCGTTGCTGCACGGCGCATGTCCATCCACGCTGGATGTGTCCATTCGCGTGTATGCCAACGTATCGTCGGATCTTCGCCGTTACAGCCTGTGTGTGGAAGACGACGGCGTGGGAATGACGGCGGAAGCCTTGGAAAAATTGCGCGAAACGCTGGAACGCCGTCCCGGGCAGGAGGAAGAACCCTGTTCCGTGGGATTATACAATGTCAACAACCGAATTAAGCTGTACTTCGGCGAAGCATATGGCTTGCGCGTGGAAAGCGAGTTTCAGCGCTTTACAAAAGTGTGGCTGGACTTTCCCATGCAGGAAATGTATTGACGGGAGGGATGATTGCAAATGCTGCAAAACATCCTGATTGTGGATGATGAAAAGTTTATTCGCCAGGGATTAAAGCGCATGATTGAACAAAGCGGCTGCGGTTCTTTTTGCGTCGCGTTGGCGCGCAATGGCCAGGAAGCGTTGGAATACATGGAACACGCGCCGGTGGATATGGTTTTTACCGATATCAGCATGCCGCTGATGAACGGAATCGATTTTCTTCGCAGATTGAGCACCATGAAATGCCGGCCGGTAACGATTATCATCAGTGGATACAACGATTTTTCCTATGCGGTGGAAGGCCTTCGCAACGGCGTGGTGGATTATTTGCTGAAACCGATCGATGATGCGCAGGTTCGGAAGCTGTTGGAAAAATACAGGGATTGGGGCGAGGCGCAGCGGGAGGATGGTTACGCGCGGCAACTGCTGGTGCGGGATTTGCGGTACGCCGCGGTAGAGGCGGAATTTCCGCCGGAACAGGAACAGGAGATGTTGGTTCGAATCGGCGCCAGCCTGGGTGGCAGGCAGCCGGAGCTGTTTTTCATGCGCACACATTCGCTGTTTTTCCAATCCACCGTGGAGGAACGGCTTCATAGAGAGTTCGGCCAACAAGCGATCTTCGTGGCGGACGTGGGAAAATGGACGATGATCGTGAGCGGTGCGGCGCCGTCATTTTTGACCAATTCCGGAGAAACTGCAACATTTTGGGTGGGTGCAGTAAGGCTGAAGCCGGGAATGCGCTTTTGCGAAGCCTGCCGGCAGGCGCGAAACGCGGCAAAGCGCGGCTTTCTGACCGGCAGAAGTTTTGTGTGGGCGGACGAGGCGGCGCAGGCGATTGTGGGCAAGCCATGTCCGCTGAATGCAGAGGAATGCGTGTATGCCATTGGCATGGGCAGAAACGAGGCCGTGCGCGGCGCATTGGAGCGCAGCTGGGGCGAACAGGCGCGCAAGGCGCTTTCTGCGGAAATGTTTGAAGCCCAGCTCAAGGCGTTCCTTTCCCAGGTGCGCAAAGAATATCCGCAAATCTATTCCCGATATGCGCTGATTTCGCAAAAACTGGAGGATTACATGGCTTTTTCCGGTTGGCAGGAATTCTCTCGGGAATTTTTGGGATATACATATTTAATCGCCAATGCGGTGCGGGAATATGGCATGGGCAGGTATTCTCAAACGCTGCAAAATGCGCTGCAATATATCGAGGAACACTTTGCCCGGGATATCAATCTGGCCATGGTGGCCAACCATGTGTCTGCGAATTATTCCGTTCTGTCCAGGGAATTCAAAGAACAGGTAGGCATCAACTTTGTCAATTATTTAAAGCAGCGCAGGATTGAAGCGGCAAAGGGATTGCTGCTGACCACCAGAAAGAGTTCCGGAGAAATCGGCCGGGAAGTGGGTTTTGTCAACGAACGGCAATATGCCAAGGTGTTTCGGGATATAACCGGCCTTACCCCAACGGAATTTCGCAGGCTGCATCCCGGCAACGCGGACGATGCGTAACGGGCGGCCTACGGCGTGGAAGGCGGCGGGATTGCCCTGCAATGCTTGACGGAAGGCGGAAATATATGTATAATTTAGGGGGAAAATCATGAAGGGGATGGAGGCTATGAACATGAAACGGAAACTTCTGGCACTGCTTCTCACGATGGCGCTCCTGACTGCATTGTGTGCGCCTGCGATGGCTGCGAATCTGTCCGCTTATGCGGGAAAATAGGTGATCCTGCATACCAACGACGTCCATGGACGCGCGGTTGCGGATGAGAAAAATGGCGTGTTCGGTTATGCGTCAATTGCCGAACTGAAGGAGGAATTGGAGGAGGCGGGAGCCAGCGTGCTTCTGCTGGATGCAGGGGACGCCGCTCAGGGCATGCCTGTGGTGAACATGAGCATGGGCAAGACGGCCATGGAATTCATGAATGCGACCGGATACGACGCCATGTGCCCCGGAAATCATGAGTTCGACTGGGGCTATGACAATTTGCAGCAGCTGCGGGAAACCGCGCAGTTCCCGGTGCTGGCGGCCAACATTGTAGACAAGGTGTCCGGGGAAAACGTATTTGAGGCCAACCACATCTTTGAAATGGCCAATGGCATGAAGGTTGGCGTGTTCGGCCTGGATACGCCGGAAGCGCTCACCAAAACCCATCCGGACAAGGTGAAGGGCATCAGCTTCTACATGGAGGCGGAACTGTACGCGTGCGCGCAGGCCCAGGTGGATGCGTTGACGGCGGCGGGTTGCGACGTAATCGTTTGCCTGGGACATTTGGGCGTTTCGGAAGAAAGCGCGCCGAACCGTTCCTATGACGTGATCGAGAACACCACCGGCATTGATTTGTTTATCGACGGACACAGCCACACGGTGATTGACGGCGGCGAAACCGTTGGCGAAACGCTGCTGGTTTCCACGGGAGAATACTTTGAGAACATCGGCATGGTGGTGTACGACGGAGAAACGCTGTCTGCCCGCCTGATCGGTGCGCAAGTGGATCCGGATGCGGTGGCGCTGGGCCTGATTGATTTTGAACGGGACGACGAAGTGGAAGATCTCGTGAATTCCGTCAATGCCAAAATTGAAAAGCAGTTGTCCACTGCCTTTGCCAAGACGGAGGTTGTGCTGAACGGCGAGCGCGCTCCCGGGGTGCGCACCGAAGAAACGAATTTGGGCGACTTTGCGGCGGATGCGATTCTCTGGGCGGCGCGCCAGGCAATGGGCGACGGCATTGTTGCCGCGATAACCAATGGCGGCGGAATTCGCGCCACCATTCAGGCCGGGGACATCACCATGAAGGACATGAAGACGGTGTTCCCCTTCGGCAACCAGGTAACGGTGCTCACCGTCACCGGCGCGGAACTGCTGGAAGCGTTGGAAGCGGCCACGTATTCAACGCCCGAAGCGATCGGCGCATTCCCCCAGGTATCCGGCATTGTGTTTACCATCGACACGACGGTTGCCTTTGAACAAGGGGAATTGTACCCCGATTCTACGTACTATGCGCCGGCGAAGCCCGGCAGTCGCGTGACCATTGAATCCGTGGGCGGCGAGGCGTTCGACCCCGAAGCGCTCTATACCATTGCCACCAACGACTTTACGGCGGCCGGCGGCGATACGTACTATGCCTTCGCTTACGCGAACGCTACCACGGGGTACGATACGGGCGTGGCGCTGGAGGATGCGCTGGTAAATTACGTTCAGACGGAACTGGGCGGCGTCGTTTCCGCAGAGATGTACGGCGAACCTCAGGGCAGAATTACCGTCATCCAGTAAGCGCATGGTTGAAAAACGTTCCGGCCATGGCCGGATGTTCCGAAGATAGGAAAATATCGAACCCAGGAAGATTGTCATTTCATACAGAAAGGAACGCCTGAAAGATTTGAATTTTCGGGCGTTCCTTTTTGCGGATTTTCAGCGCAAGAGCGAGTTGGACCGGAATTCGATCAGAAGAAGACAATCTGCGAGCAAAGGGGTGGCAGAGGATTGGGCATGCGGATCAGGGCCATCTTCAGGCCACGTCCACAAACAGTGATAAACATGGATTCACATGGGACGCCCTTCCATCGATCGGATTGTGAAAAACCCTTTCGGGACGCTGCCTTTACGAAGGCGGCCATTCCATGCCGCCGGGCGATTCTGACAATCCATCGGATGAAAAAGTGATTGCACAATGCGATGATGCGGCAGGATTTTGCGCAGAACACGCAGAAGTATAGCAGGCGTAGACGGAATATCGCAAGGGAAGCGCACATGAAGCAGGAGGAATACAAATGATCGTATCTTTGAATGGCGCATGGCGCGGAGAAGGGTTTTCGCCCGATGGCAAACGGATTTCTTTTGCCGGGCATGTTCCTGGATGCGTGCATGGGGATCTCATGCGCCAGGGGATGCTGGAGGATCCATTTTGGAGGGACAACGCTGCGAAATCCCGTTGGATTGAAACATGGAACTGGGCCTATGAACGGGAATTCCAGGCGGAAGAGGCATGGACGAACGCGCTGATCGAATTTGACGGCCTGGATACCTATTGTCAGGTGTTCCTGAACGGCGTGGAGATCGGCCGGTCGGACGACATGTTCGTGCCCTGCGCCTTTCCTGCCAAGGGGCTGAAACAGGGTGCAAACCAACTGCGCGTGGTGTTCTTTTCGCCCATTGCCCGGACGTCGGGCTTGCCGGAGCGATCCGCAGCCTTTACCTGGGAACGGGTATATACCCGTCGGCTGCAGTGCACCTATTCTTGGGACTGGGTGGATCGATTTGTTACCATGGGAATTTTTCGCGATGTACGGCTGCACCGCGTGGAGAACCGGGAAGTGGCGGATTTGCACGCCGAAACGCGGGTGATTGACGATTTTGGCGCGCAGTTGTTTTGCCATGTGGATTTTCGGGGAGAAGGAGAAAACGCTTTTTGCAGCCTGACGCTGGAAGCGCCCGATGGCCAGGTGGCGTATGCCAAGCGCCGCAGAATTGTGGAGGACGGCATATCCGAAATCATCGACGTGGAAAAACCATGCCTGTGGTGGCCGAACGGTTACGGCGAACAGCCGCTGTACAAGCTGACGGTGCGCGTGGAGGAAAATGGGCGCTGCCTGGATGAGAAATCCATTCACGTGGGGATTCGCACGGCGCGCATTTTGCAAAAACGGGATATGCCCGGAACAGAATTCTATGAAAAATGCAAAAAACTGCAACGGGGTCCTCATGTGTCCGGAAAGAATGCGTTTTGGGATCGGAACCAACCGGAAGAATTCGCCGGCTTTGCCCTGATTGTCAACGGCGTGCCCGTGTTCTGCAAGGGCGCCAACTGGGTTCCATGCGAACCGTTTCCTTCGGAAGAGACGCCGGAGAAAATTTGCGCGTTGCTGAAATTGGCCAAGGATGCCAACGCCAACATGATCCGCGTATGGGGCGGCGGATTGTTCGAGCAGGATGCGTTTTATGATGCCTGCGATCGTCTGGGATTGATGGTGACGCAGGATTTTCTCATGGCCTGCGGAAGCTATCCCGAATGGGACGACGACTTCCTGGCGCACTTGCGGCGCGAGGCGGAAACGGCGGCGACGCGGCTGCGCAGCCATGCCTGCCTGGTGTGGTGGACAGGGGACAACGAAAACGGAATGAACGGCGACGAGGACATGCCGGATTACGGCGGCCGCCGTTCCGCGCTTCGCGCCATTGGTCCGGTGCTGGAACGAATGGATCCAAACCGTCCGTTTTTGCCTTCCAGTCCCTATGGCGGGCGACCGTATGGATCCATTACCCGCGGAACAACCCACAACACCAACTATATCGGCGAATGGTTTTCCTACATTCGCTTTCACGATATGAAGGATTATCGGGAATATTTTGATTGTTACTTGTCGCGGTTTTGCGCCGAGGAACCGGTGATGGGAATGCCGGCGGTTTCCTCCCTGGAGCGATTTATGACCCGGCAGGACATCTTTGGCGGCGACGAATCCATGCATCGCTTTCACACAAAAAACAATCCTTCCGAGGTGTTCCGGGAATTCCAGATCTATGATTACATGTGCGCGATCGCGGAAAAGCTGCTGGGCGAAGAACGCTGTCCCGAGGATCGGATCATGAAGCGCCAATATGTACAATATGAATGGATTCGAATTACCATGGAGCTGTACCGGCGGGAAAAATGGTTCTCCTCCGGAATGATCTATTGGATGTTCAACGATTGTTGGCCTGCCAGCGGTTGGGCCATTGTGGACTATTATGGTTGCCCCAAGGCTGCATGGTATGGTTTCCGGCGCGCGGCCCAGCCCGTTATCGCCTCCATCGATTGCAAAGACGGGCGATATCGCCTGCATGTGTGCTGCGATGGGCCTGTACCCCGACAGGGGCAGGCACGCCTGTTTGTGCAGCCCTTTGACCGTCCGGAACCGTTGGAGGAAAGGCGCGTTTCCTTCCGGGTAGCCGCCAACGAAAGCGCCTGCGTGCTGGAAGCGGAATTGCCCAAGGCGGATGCCGGCGCGCTGTTGATGGCGGAGATTCAAGGCGATGGCTTTGCGGATCGCGCATGGTTCTTTGAAGGGCGCCCTCAGGATTGCGATTTCCCCGGGGAACCGCCGGAAATTGTGTCCGTGACCGACGATGCGGTGGTTTTGCGGGCAAAGAAGTATGTGCATGCCGTGGCGCTGGACGGCGGCTGTGGATTTCAGGACAATTATTTCTCTATGCTGCCGTCCGAGGAGAAATCCGTGCCCTTCCTGCGCCGGAGAGACGGAAGGATTACCATGCGCGTGCTGAATTCAAACCAGGAAACCGTCGTCATAGAGAAATAGGTTTGTACTTTCAGGGAGGAAGGCATTGTGATTTATAACGATTTTCAGGGAAAAAAGATCTCCATGCTGGGATTTGGCGCCATGCGATTGCCCCTGGCGGCAGACGGTTCGGTGGACGAGGTGCAGACGGCGGAAATGGTCCGCTATGCCATGGCAAACGGCGTGAATTATTTTGATACGGCATATCCCTATCATGGCGGACATTCCGAATTGGTGCTCGGACGGATTCTGCGTCAATATCCCCGGGAAAAATTTTTCCTGGCCACGAAATATCCTGGACATCAGATCAGTCAAAGCTATGATCCGGCGGCAGTGTTTGAAGATCAGCTGAAGAAGTGCGGCGTGGAATATTTTGACTTCTATCTGCTGCATAACGTATATGAGAACTCCGTAAAGACGTACATGGATCCCCGCTGGGGCATTTTGGATTATTTCCGGGAACAGAAACGGCTTGGGCGCATACGGCATCTGGGATTTTCCACCCATGGCGGGTTGGATACGATGCGTGCATTCTTGGATTTCTGCGGCGATGACATGGAGTTTTGCCAGATTCAGCTGAACTATCTGGATTGGACGTTGCAGGACGCCAAGGCGAAATACGAAATGCTGGTGGAACGGAAAATTCCCGTCTGGGTGATGGAGCCGGTACGGGGCGGCAGATTGGCGAGACTGACGGAGACGGAGGAGACTGCGTTGAAGGCGCTGCGGCCGGAACGCACGCCTGCCGCATGGGCGCTGCGGTATTTGCAGGGCTTGGAGCACGTAAAGGTGGTGCTCAGCGGCATGTCTGATCTGGCGCAGATGCGGGAGAACGTGAATACGTTTGAACGCCGGGAGACGCTGTCGCCGGAAGAAATGCAAACGCTGATGGACATCGCGGAGGGAATGAAGAATTCTATTCCCTGCACGGCATGCAGATATTGCTGCGGCGGCTGTCCGCAAGGGCTGGATATTCCCATGCTGCTGGGAATTTACAACGAGATTCGCTTTTCTCCCAGCACCAATACGGCGATGCGCCTGGATGCTTTGCCGCTCGACAAACGCCCGGATGCTTGCGTGGGCTGCGGCAAGTGCGCCATGGTATGTCCCCAGGCCATTGATATCCCGAAAGCTTTGCGAGAACTTGCGGAGGCGTTGAAGAAAATTCCCAGTTGGGCGGATGTGTGCCGCCAGCGGGAGGAAGCGCAGCGAAAATTGGCGGGGAAATCTTAACGAAAAAACGCTATTGACAAGCTGCCGCTTGTGCGCTATAATTGGGAAAATTCAAAAGCAATGACGAAGAGGATCGAAGGCGGAGGCTTTCAGAGAGCCGGCGGATGGTGCAAGCCGGCAGCAGAAACCTTCAAGGATCTATGGCTTCTGAGCTGAAGGCCTGAGGCGATGACGCTTAGGGTTTTCCGTATGGCTGCGTGAAAGCACAGGGCTTGTTGGAGCTCGATGAGGGGGCGTTGGCGCGAAAAAGACGCGACAATGCAACTTGAGTGGTACCGCGGGTGTTGCGCCCGTCTCAAGGCAAATGGCCTTGGGACGGGCGTTTTTGCATGCCTGGCAAACGATGAGATTGGGAGGGCGAAATCATGAGCGATTACAAAATGGAAACCAAGTGCGTACAAAGCGGGTATACGCCGGAAAATGGCGAGCCGCGCCAGATTCCCATTGTTCAAAGCACAACCTTCAAATATGCAACCAGCGAAAGCATGGGGAAATTGTTTGATTTGGAAACGTCGGGATACTTTTATTCCCGGTTGCAAAACCCCACTTGCGATTCTGTGGCGGCAAAGATTTGCGACATGGAGGGCGGCAGCGCCGCCATGCTCACCGCTTCCGGCCAGGCGGCGAATTTTTACGCGGTATTCAATATTGCTTCCTGCGGAGATCATGTGGTGGCCAGCTCTGCGATTTATGGCGGAACATACAATCTTTTTGCCAACACGTTGCGTGAACAGGGGCTGGACGTAAGCTTTGTCGACCCTGCCTGCCCCGAAGCGTTTGAGCGGGCCATAAAACCCAACACGAAGCTTTTATACGCTGAAACGCTTGGCAATCCCAACTCCGATGTGATCGATCTGGAAGCCATCTCTGCGGTGGCCCACAGACATGGCATACCGCTGATTGTAGACAATACCTTTGCCACCCCGT
>JAQXRL010000288.1 GCA_029218505.1 Eubacteriales bacterium
CTTCATGGGTGATTCCTCCTGTTTCTGATTTTTCGGATTTCCATCCTTGAATTCTAGTATAATGAAAACCTTATACGCAATCAACGAACAAAATCCACAACAGGACGAACGTTTTTTTTCCTTTCCAGACCATGTATAGAACGAATAGAAAAAGCGGCGCGTCATTCGTCCTTTGATTGTTGACGGTATTCCTGTGGCGTCAAGCCGCACATGGATTTGAAAAAACGGTTAAAAGACTGCTCCGTATTGTAACCCACGGCTTGCCCAACCTCCCGATTCCGCAGCTCTCGTTTCCTCAAAAGCGTCTTTGCCCGCTCCAAGCGCATGCGGTTGATATAACCCTTTAGGCTTTCGCCGGTAACGTCTTTATAGATTCGAGTCAGGTGGTTGACGCTGACGCCCTGCACGTCCGCCAACCGGGTCAGGCTCAAATCTCCGCCCAGGTTGTTCCCGATTGTCCATTGAACCTGGCGCACCATATCGTTGTCCGCGTCGGACGCCACGCGCTGTTTGGCGTCGAACACCGCGTCAGAGAATCGCTTCAGCCCATCGACGGTTTCTCTCCATCCGTTGCGCATGCAGAATGCAGACAGATTGATGCAATGGCTCACCGATTCCCGAAGCTGCCAGCGGTTCATCTGCCGAAGGAGCATGCCGGTTAGGGAATAGAAAACCTCCATGCGCAAATCCATTTCGATTTCCCGCGGAAGGCCATCCAACGCGCGCAACACTTCCGCGAACGTTTCCATAAAGGCAAAGCGATTGCCGCTCTCCAGATAGTCCTCCATCAAATCAATCCGGTCCAGGCGAAAGCGCAGTTCCCCGCTAATCCATGCCTGGGAAACGTCGGGCATGGCGTCTGTCAGCAACATGTCAAACATCATGCCACCGTCCGGATCACGGCGGCGGCTTCGGTTTAACAGATAGCGAAGTGTTTCCACCTTTTCCGGCAATTGCTTCCAGGGAACCTCCTCGCTGGAAAGGCAAGCTGAAAGATGCACGCCCAGTTTCACGGTGCATTGTTGCTGAATGCTTTCTACAGATCCCTTCAAATAGGATTGCCGGCGATGAATCGACCAGGATTGCGGGAAGGATATCAGCCAGATGAGCGATTCGGCAGACAATTGCAATTGCTCCAGGATTACGCCGCTGCCCAGGTATTCCTGGGCAATGGCAGCGATGGACACCACCAGCATGTCGATCTCCATTTCATGAGGATCTTCATCAAAGTTCAAACAGACTGGCCACACCTTTTCCGGATTCAAGGCAATGTGCTGTTGAGAGAAGCGTTCCGCCAGATTTTCAGGAACCTTCATCTGGCCGTTGGCCAACGACAGCAAAAGCTTGTGGTTCAGTAACGGCAACGCCTTTTCGTATTGCACCTGCGCCCGGTGAATCAACTCGTCCGTGCGCAGCTGGTTGTCCAACGCCTCCATCGTGCGCAGAACCACGGCCATAACGGCCTCGTTTCCCTCCGTCTTTAGCAGATAGTCTACCGCGTGGCCCCGCAAGGCCTCCTGAACGTATTCAAATTCGCTGAATCCGCTTAAAAAAATCGTGCGACACCAAGGCCAGCGCTGGGAAACCTCCTTCTGCAGCTGCAATCCATCGATCACCGGCATGCGGATGTCGGTCAACAGGATATCCACCTTTGCATATTCCATGATTTCCAGCGCTTCCCGAGCAGAATATGCACCGATAACCTCCAGCCGGTCCGGCTGTTGCTTTTCGAAATAGCACAACAGGCTGTCCACCACGATATGCTCGTTGTCAACAATCAGAAGTCTGTACATTTGTCCGCCCTCCTTTGGGAATGGTGACGACCAACGTCAGACCGTCCATCGAATTGCGATACAGGCTTAATCCGGCCTGTTCGCCATAAAACAGCTGCAAACGGCGGTGGATGTTGATCATGCCCGTTGATTCCATCTCGTTGGTATTGCGCAGCTTGTCGCTGAGCATCGCAAGCGTTGCGTCGTCCATGTGGCCGCCGTTGTCCTCCACCACAATGCGCAGCAAAACATCGCTGTTTTCAAAATATACCTTCAGAATGCCTTCGCTTTCCTTGCTCTCCAGCCCGTGAAGATAGCAATTTTCAATCAACGGTTGCAAAATCAGGCGTGGCACTTCAAAATCCGCCAGTTCCTCAGGCATGGGATCAAAGATCACTTGGATGCTCTCGAAACGCACTTTCTGGATTTCGCAATAGTCCCGAGCGTGGGCAACTTCCTCTTTCAGCGGCACCGAATCCCGCGCGCTTCGGGTAATATATCGAAAATAGTTGCCGATGCTGCTGAGCATTTTCATCGCAGTTTCATGATCGCCCATTTCGATCATGCCGCGAATCGCAAAGAAGCTATTATAAAAAAAGTGGGGATTGATTTGCATTTGCAATTGTTTGAGTTGCGCCTGCTGCGATAGAATTCGCTGGGTATAGACCTGCTGAATTAAGCTGTTCAGCCGGCTCATCATGTGGTTGAATCTGCTATACAAATACTGGAATTCATCCTTGCTGCTGACGGTCAGACGCACATCGTTGTTTCCGTTTTCCACTTCCCGGAAAGCATCCACGATTCGCCGCATCGGCATGTGCACCATATGCCATACGCCAAAGGCTGTGCCCGTGAGCATAATGATTGCCGCCGCCAATAACATCCACAGGAAGCGCTGGGTCTCGCGCAAACCGCCAAGCACCTCATTTTGCGGAATATACGTGAGAATGGTAGCGTTCAGCATCGAAGAATATTTCCACACAAACAGGCATTGCTCGTCCATCCATCGGATGGTCTGCATACCGCTGGAAGAGGAAGTAATTTGCGAAACCAGCGTTTCATAGCCGGGCGTCTGCTCCAGGACATTCGGTTCCGTCCAGATGTTCCAGCCATCGCCAATGAGCATGGCGCCCTGGGATGCCTCCCGAAGAATCGACCGGATTTCGCTGCGCTTTAATTCAATGCCCAGCATCATTTCCGGCAAATCGTAAATGGTGGCGGAGGCGGGATAGTACGACAGGATCATCAGCTGTCCGGCTTCGTTTACAACAGGCACGCTTAGCGTTTCCCGTTCCATATACCATCGAATCTGCTCCTGATCCAGCTCGTAATCGAAACTGCGGGTATTGAGACTGCGCCCCAGCGTAGGCAGATACAAATACAGCGTGTTCGCGTAAGGACTAATCTCATGAATATGCTTCAGCTTTGCGCGTACATTTTCCGTGGCCTCTGCACGGGCATAGTCGCTCATGTGATCGTACATCATGGCAAGGTTCATAAAGTCATCGTCGTTCATATAGGCGTAAGTAATGTCCTTCAGCCGGGAAACCTCCTGTTCCAACAACCTGAGGTAATAGGAAGCGTTGCGCTCCTGAGCCTCAATGATGGTTTGTTTCAGCTGAATTTGCTCGCGGAAATTGCTGAAAAGACTCAGGCCGCATACCGGAACCATACAGAACAATAGCACTGCCATAAGTCGGGAAAACAACTTGACCGAACGATGTTCCAAAATTCCGCGCATGTATATCCCTCCGAAACGCCGATATATTAAGAACAGCATACACGATTTCCCCTCCCTCTGTCAAGATCCGGATATCCGCAGAAGGATTTCATGCATGAACATCCGCAAATTCGGCATATCCGGCGAGCACGGTCATCGTCCGAAGCGCATTGGTCCGGTCCGCAAGATCCATGGGGCGGAATCGCGCTCCTGATGTTTTCGCACCGGGATTTTCAAGATGGCAGCGCTTAGATGCGCTTTTCCGCCTGGCTCCGGAAGCAAAGGCTGATCTAACGTGTGATGAGAGGATCCTCATCAATTTGGGGCGGCTTGCCGCCGGATCAAAATACGGGCTGCAGCTTCAGACGCATCATGGAAGTTCCGGGAAGGAATTCGGCAAGACTCAGAATTCGAAATGTATTGCGTCGGTTCGGATTGCAGGATGAGAATCGCCGAATTTCGGACAGCACATGCCTGGATTTGATGCTGCACAACGGATATGGGGTGTACCGCGCCGTCCCCATGGCCAGTCTGAACGGTGAAATTGCTGGGCATGGGCGATGAGATTCGCAGTCTTGAAGCCGAAAAGCGGCGAATCGCATTTTCTTTGATGACGAAACGCGCATAAAGCAAGTGTTTAGAAGCAACAGCGTTGATTTGCCGCGAAAGAAAACAACTTTCTTTCACCTCACGATCGTTCTCCGCGATGAAGGCAAGCAAAAACCGAGTCTCCCACAAATCGCCTTTCTGCAAGGCGCTTCGTTGATCAAAATAGAATCGAAACAATGGGAAATTATGACGCACACCTGGCTGCAAGAGCTTGCCGTTCTCCGAAAAACCGGTGCGAGCAGACATTCATGTTCACAATATACAGAAGGATCTCCCTGGAACTGTGGATGCCAGCAGAAATCTTGAGGTGGAATGCCGCGCAATGCACGAAGCCCTCCTGCAAGGAGGCCTTGAAGGCAAAAGAATGCAAAAAAGGCCGGGCAGGGACAACCCCCAACCGGCCCAATGACGCAACATTTGCAGTTTCTTGCATTTAAAGGGCAATATCCAGCGAAATATCCCAGTATTCCGGCATCCTATCTGCTCACAAGCGCAAAAAAGAATCACCCATTCTTTGTATCTAACCATGTGTGATTCTGTGGCGCATCCGGTCAATCTTGATACTAGGGGCTCGACACCTTTCCGGATGCCGGAATGGGTGCGTTGCTGATGAAA
>JAQXRL010000289.1 GCA_029218505.1 Eubacteriales bacterium
CGGCGTCTCAATGGGGCAAATGCGTCCGTACTGGGAATAATGCACGTCGCGCACCGCGAAAGAGGCGCGTTCGCGATTCAATCCACCCGGGCCCAGGGCAGACAGACGGCGCTTATGCGTCAGTTCCGCCAGCGGGTTCGGCTGATCCATGAACTGAGACAGCTGGGAAGAGCCAAAGAACTCTTTTATCGCGGCGGACACGGGGCGGATATTGATCAGATCCTGAGGCCGTACTTTGTCCAGATCCTGAATCGCCATGCGCTCCTTCACGACGCGCTCCAGACGGGAAAGACCGACGCGAATCTGGTTCTGCAACAATTCGCCCACGCTGCGCAGACGGCGATTGCCCAGATGGTCAATGTCGTCGATTTCGCCAATATTATAGAACAGGCCAAACTGATAGCTGACGGAAGAAACGATATCGTCCACCAGAACATGCTTTGGCACCAATTTGCTCGCGGATTCCTTTAACGCCTGGTTCAACGGCATGCCGTCTTCCTTGACGCGCTGCAGAAGCTCAATCAGGGTCGGAACATGCACGCGCTCGGAGAACTTTGCCGCGCTTTCGTCGTATTGGGCGAACAAATCCGGGTCATATGTCTGCAGGAAGGGCTTGATGTAGGCAAAATTGTTGCCGATGATGCGGAATACGCGATCATCTGCCTTCACCATGACTTCATTTACGCCGGCGTTTTGGATATCCTCCGCCATTTCCCGGGAAATGACTCCGCCCTTTTCCAGCAGCACCTCGCCGGTGTAGGGATTGACCACGTCCTCCGCCACTTCCCGGTTTACGATGCGCCGCGCCAGGGCCAGCTTTTTGTTGTACTTGTAGCGGCCGACATGGGCCAGATCATATCTTTTGGGATCAAAGAACAGGGAATTGATCAAATTGGTGGCGGCGTCCACGCTGGGAAGTTCGCCAGGACGCAGCTTGGCGTAAATTTCGATCAGCGCCTGATCTTTTCTGGATTTATAGCGAAGCTCGCCCTTGTCGTTTACCGAAGGGGCGTCACGGGTCAGCGTGGCGGAAACGCGCTCGTCGTCGCCAAACAGGCGGATAATTTCGGAATCGTCTTCAATTCCCATGGCGCGCAAAAGAACCGTTACCGGCAATTTGCGCGCGCGGTCGATGCGGGCATACACCACGCCGTTGGCGTCGGTCTCATACTCAATCCACGCGCCGCGGTTGGGAATCATTTGGGCGGAATACAAAAACGCTCCCGTCTTGTCAATCGCCTTTGCAAAATACACGCCCGGCGAACGAACCAACTGGGACACAATGACGCGCTCGGCGCCATTGATAATAAACGTGCCGTGCTCGGTCATCAGCGGGAAATCCCCCATGAAAACCTCGGATTCCTTGATTTCATGGGTATCGCGGTTTGTCAAACGCACCGTCACCTTCAACGCCGTGGCGTACGTCGTGTCCCGCTCCCTGCATTTTTCCACCGTATACTTGGGCTTTTCGTCCAAAGAATAATCTGTGAACTCCAGAATTAGGCTTTCACTGTAGTCCGTAATGGGAGAAACGTCCTGCAGCACCTCCCGAAGGCCTTCCTTCAGGAAGTTTTTGTACGAATTCTTCTGTACCTCGATCAAATCGGGTACTGCCAGCGCCTCCTCAATGCGGGCAAAACTCATTCTCGTTCGCTTGCCCATCTGCACCGGTTGAACCATACCTTCAATCACCCCTATTCTGTCGTGCCGCCAAAGCGGCCTATCCTGTCAAACTGCCGGAAAGTCGCGTAAAATTTTTGCTAAATTTGACCTTGCGCATTTGCTTCGCCTGTAGTATAATGTCTTTCAGCAAGGAAATGGCGCTTTTTTTCCCGGAAAAACAGCGCATGCGACTTTTCTTCCATACTAACGCAGTTTATTATGTTATCATACAATTTCAAAGCTGTCAACTCCTGTTTTTCCCATAAATCCGGAAATATTGCCTTATTTTTCCCGTTTTTATAAAATTTAACATAAAAATTCGGCCTCCGCGCAATTTCCGCGCGGTTTTTTGTGCATGAAATCTTGCATATCGTATCATGAAATGAATTGAAATTATGCATTTATGTGATTTGCAGTTTTTGAAAAGTATGCTATAATCTATTTCAGAGAATGAATTTTCGAAAAACCGAAGGAGAACGCCATGCAGCTGGAACGGATGGATGCTTTTTTTGACGCGCGGACATCGCAATATGAGGAACACATGCTTCGCAACATCGTGGGAGCAGACGCGTTTTATCCCGAAACCGCCAGGCTGTTGGCGCCGTTTCCGGAAATGCGCCTGCTGGATCTTGGCTGCGGCACGGGGCTGGAACTGGACGCGGCGTTTGCGCTATGCAGTCAAATCCACGTTACGGGCATCGATCTTTCCCGCGGTATGCTGGCGCGTCTTCGTCAAAAACCGTACGCGGATCGCCTGACGCTGATCCATGGTTCTTACTTTGACGTGCCTTTCGGGCAATGCGCGTTTGACCGCGCCGTTTCCGTGGAGTCGCTGCACCATTTCTCTGCCGTTCAAAAGACGGCGCTGTATCAAAAAATTCATGCCGCGCTGATTCCGGGCGGATATTATGTCGAAACAGATTATGTCGCCAAGGATGCGTCCCAGGAGGAATTCTTCTTTTCAGAATGTGCGCGGCTGCGCCGGGAACAAAACCTTCCCAAAGACGAGTTCTTTCATTATGACACGCCCCACACCGTGGACAATCTGCGCCGGATGATGCTGGAAGCTGGTTTTCCCCAGGTTGAACACGTCTATCAAATCGAAAATACCGCGATTCTCATCGCGAAAAAGGAGAAAGAATCATGAAAATAGCCATTGGTTGCGATCATGCCGGAATTCTGCTGAAAGACACTGTGATGGAATGCGTGCGCGCAATGGGACACGAGCCGGTATATATGGGATGCCCGGATGCAAATTCCTGCGATTATCCCATTTACGGACGCGCCGTCGCCAAGGCCGTAAAATCCGGCCAGTGCGACATGGGCATTCTCATGTGCGGCACGGGATGCGGCATTTCGCTGGCTGCCAACCGCATACCAGGAATCCGCTGCGTCAATTGTTCCGATGTTGCAACCGCCCGCCTTTCCCGGGAACACAACGATGCCAACGTTATCTCCATCGGTTCCCGCATTGTGGGCACGGAACTGGCATGCGACCTGATTAAGGCGTTCCTCTCCACGCCCTTCAGCAACGGTCCCCGGCACATCAAGCGCATCGAGATGATCGACAGCCTGCCCCTGGAATAAGGAGAACGCCCTTCATGTCAAGCGTCTATTTTGAACTGCTGACCCAATGGTGCGACGCCATGATCCGGCAACAGGTCTCTGGCTTGGGCGAGGATTTTGACGGCGGATTGTTATGTCCTGCATGCAAATACGAGCACGGGCGGTGCATAGACGCAGTGTATCCGTTGTTGTATCTGGCGGATCGCACGGGCGACGCAAAATATACACATGCAGCCAAGAAGCTGTTTGATTGGCATGTCCAAGCCGTTCTGTGCGACGACGGCAGCGCTTATAACGACCCAAACAACGCATGGAACGGCACCACGGTATTCGCCGCAACGGCAATCTGCGAAGCCTTGGACAAGCACGCCGCCTCCTTGGACGCAGAAACGCAGGCAAAATGGCGCGATGCGTTGTCCGGCATGGCGGAATGGCTCTATCACACAATAG
>JAQXRL010000290.1 GCA_029218505.1 Eubacteriales bacterium
TAATAGCTTTCATCATCCAAATCTTCGTTCCGGGGCGGCAGATTGCCGGCTTCCGGGTACAGGCCGGCCAAGTGGGATTCCATGCCCTGCTGAATGGCCTGCCGGAAGGCGCGTTCCGTGGCTTCCAGGCTTTTTTGCATGCTGGATTCGTCTTCATAGTTCAGCGCATCTGCCAATCCTGCGGGCAGGGCGCGCTTTGCAAGCTGTTCCAGTGCGAATGTGCGCAGTTCCCGGCGCGCGATGTCCTTTTCTTTCTGGGAAACGGCAATTTCGCGCTGGGCAAGCTCCTGTTCGGCTTGTGCCTTGGCTTCGTCTAATGCCTGCTGTTTTGCCAATGCCAATTCCTGCTGCAACTGCCGCTGAAAGTCCTGTTCGCTTTTGGCTCTGGCAGTCTCCAGCGCCTTTGAAACGCGCCTGTCGAATTCGGATTGCAGGGCTTTGTTTTTCAACACTGCGTCGAAATTGTTGGATTGCGTGTTCTCCGCCTCGTAATTTTGTTCCGGAGCGTTGTCTGCCATTTTTGATTTCCTCCTGATCTTGTTGGGTGTGTGCCCCCCAATCCCATGCCTTGCGTTTTCATGGCTATTTGCTCTTGCTGTGCTTTGAATCCCGGAATTTGTTCCCGGAAAGAAATGGGGGTTTCCCCTGGAAAAAACGAAGGCTGCCATGGGAATTCGCAAACGCATGTTTTGGGGAATACTCCTTTGCCCGCGCCGTGCCTGCCGGCGCGTTCGTTTGTCCGCGTGAGCGCTTGCGCTCTCCGCGTTATTGACCAAGGAAGCCGGCCATGCGAATGAGCTCTTCGTCGCTCACCAGTCCGCGCAGCTTCTCAATGGTTTCCGCAATTTCCAGCTGGTTCACCGGCAGAGAGCGCGCGAACATCATGCGAACCTCTGCCGCATCCAATCTGGGATAGCCTTTGCGTTCCAGGAAAGCCGCAAACAGCTTCAGCCGTTCCCGCAATGCTTCCCGAAACCAACGCTCTTTGATCTTGGTCAGTTGCTCCAGCCCCAGCAGCTTATATCGCATGGCAACGCCGCTGACGTTGCCGGAAAACGCCTCGTCGGTCATGTCCGGCACCATGCTCATCTTGTGAATATCGCTGACGATGGCGCTGCGCAATACTTCGGTATCCGCCTCATTGAGCTGCTTGCACAGCCATTCGGCTCTGGCATCGCTGTCGGGCAGGGACAGAACCTTGTCCTCCCGCAGTTGCTGTCCGGGCGTTCTCCCGCGATCGTCCGTTTCCAACGTGCACCCATACAGCAACAACAATGCGTCCACAAATTGCTGTTTGTCATTCATGCGGTCGGATTGCAGCAGATCGTATGCGTCAATCAGCGACAGCACGCCTTCGAAATCCCCTTGCTCGTCCTCGCCATTCCAGTATTCCACCATCGGGATGCCTCCAAAGGGATTGGAGTGAATCCAAAGGGGATTTTTCTTCGTATCCAGCAAGGTGGGGGATTCTCCCATGAACGCACAAGAAGCTTGCGGCGTGTATACGCTCACCACATACCCCTCGTGAGTGCCGTCTATACCAATGCGGCCGGCAATATGCACGCCAAACAAAGGCTTGGCTTCTGCGGCCGTATCGTAGACCACAAAGGCGCTTCTGGGATCCAGCGCAACGCTTCGGGGTTGCGCGGCTTCGTCCGAAAACAGAAGTTCTACGCCCTTGCCATAGATGCTGGCGCAGCGGGCAAGCTCGGCATCTACGCTGTCCGCGCCAAACTGGCCGTATGCCCGCAGAATCTCTTCCAGGGTTTCCTGAGCGCCCAACTGCGTGCTTTCCGGCAGAGAATACCCTACGGGATTGCCAATGAGGTATCCCGCCGCCATGGTGCTGATGTAACGCGCAAATCCGTGGCGAAGCCGGTTGTTGGGCATGCCTGCGGGCCGCGCTCTTTGCAGAATGCTGCCCTTCCCGTCGTAATAATCGCGCAGCATATTCAGCCGCGTCAGCCCGGCCATGTGTTCTTCAATGCAGGAGATTACCTCCCTGATGGGCGGCAATCCGGTTTCCCATGTTTCTCTTGGTCTGGTAATCATTGCTGCTTTCCTTTCTGTCAAATTCCCAGGAAATCCCGGCGCACGGTCTTTGCTTCCCGCCGCTGGGAAATTTCTTCTACGGCGTAGCGCAGTGCGTCAATCAGATGATTGTCCTTGTCCGGAGCTTCCGCCAGGAAATTTCCATTTCCGTCTGAAAGATACTCGTATCGGGAAAACTCTCTGGCAGCGTTGGGACAGCGTTCCGGGTCAATGCGGATTTCGGTGCGTTCCTGCAGCCATCGAATGCCATGTTCCACGCTGCCGGGGCCCTTTTTGGCGCCGATCGCTTGGATTCCGTGTTCTCTCAACGCGCATATCATCCTGGGATCAGCGCTGTCGCACCGCACCGTGCTTCCCTTGGATCGCAGTGCCACTTCCGCACAAAGCCGTTCAATGGGCGTGCGCACGCCGTAAAATTCCTCCAGGAGAATCAAACTGCCGGTGCGGGCGTCCACATACGCCTTTACAAATGCGTCCGGGTCCGAGGCAAATCCAAAGTCTAATCCGCATACAAAGCGGTCTATGCCGTCGATTGTGCTCTGCGAAATGGGGGATAGGTTCAGGTTGTCAAATACTTGCCCGCCTGTTCCAATTGCCTCGCCCAAGTACATGTGCCGGTATGCACGTTCGTTGGTGTGCTGAAGATGCTGTGCCTCCGCCAGAAAATCCTCGCCCAGCCATGCTTTGGGCAAATCGGTGTATACGCTTTTGTGAACAATTCTGTCCTTGCGCGGGGCAATGCTTTCCAGGTTCACCCAGCTTTGCGTGGAACGTGGGGGATTAAAGGTGTAAAATGTGCTGGCTTCGTTCCCTCCGCGCAGCACGGACGCTTTGATGCTTCGAATGTCCTCCATGCCCGAAAATTCGCTCAATTCCTCGAACCAGAGATACTTGAAGTATCCTTGGGACAATTTGATGGAACGGGATTTTCCGGGATCGTTGCCTCCGCGAAACAGAATTCGCTGTCCTGTCGGCAAGTATTCAATCTCCATGGAAGCGGGTTTTCCTCGAAAAAATGCGCCCACGCCCAACATTTCCGCGGCCCATAAAACCTGTTCGTATACGCTTTCCCGCAACGTCGCCGCTACCTTCCGGTACACAATCGCGTTTGCGTCCGAATCGCGGATCAGGCCGAGCAGAATTTCCAACGACGCGAAACTGGATTTTGCGGATCCTCGCCCGCCCATCAGCCAGTATTCCCGGTAATGCCCTTCCCGCAAGGCTGCGTGCAATCCCCAAAATGCCTCGGCAAGAAGCTCACTCGTCCGCACGTTCACGAAAGGAGTCCGCGGGAATATCATCGACAATGACGGGCGCCTCGCTTGCGTCCAATGAAGGTTCGTTGAATGCGCCCAGGCGCTTGCCCAATAGTTCTGCGGCCTTCATCCGGGAAACATCTCCCTTTTGCTCCGTGCCGCGCATCACGGCGGTCAGATATTTTAACACCTCCTTTGCCGATGCAATGCGTTCGTCGTCCATCTCGTCAAGACGCTGCTGTATGTACGCCGCAATGGCAGGCGTCTGCCGCAGCTTTGAGGCGTAATTCGGCGTGTACCCTGCCCGAATGGCGGACTGCCGCGCATTGCCCGTCTCCAGAAAATAGTCTGCGAAGCGCCGTTGCCGTTCTCCCATTTCGTGCTCGCGTGCTCGTTCCATATGCTTGCTCCTTTCATTTATTAACCGTTTTCGGTTAATGAGATTATACAACCCGAAAGCGGGTATGTCAATCCATAAAAAACAACAATTTTCCCGTATTCGGTTAATATTAACTTGCCTTATCCAAAAAAATGGAGTACAATGCCCTTGAAGAACAACGGAAAGGAGGGGAAGATGTGGAACTAAAGAAAGTGCTTGCGCAATTAAAAACCGAAAACGGTTTGACGACGCAAGCATTGGCGGAGTTATCCGGAGTGCCGAGAGGAACATTAAACAAATTATTGAACGGGGAAACAAAGGATCCGCGAATCACGACGCTGCAAATGCTGGCGGAGGCATTGAACTGTCCGGTAGAGGTGCTTTCCATGCCGGAACGAACGGAAGATGCTGTGGATCGCGTGCGGGAATTGGGACAGCAATATCGCAACGGAGAGGACTTTCTGCGGCCTGCGCGGAAGCGGGTGCCGATTCTGGGGGAAATCGCCGCGGGGGAGCCAATCTATGCGGAAGAGGAATATGGGGAATACGCAGATTGCGGATGTGGAATCCAGTGCGATTTTGCGCTGCGCGTGCATGGAGACAGCATGATTGGCGCGCGCATAATGGATGGAGACATTGTGTTTTTGCGTGCTCAGGATGACGTGGATGATGGACAGATTGCCGCGGTTGTGGTGGATCAAACGGCGACGTTGAAACGGGTGTATCATATTCGCGGAGGAATTCAATTGCTCAGTGAAAATCCGCGATATGCGCCTATGATTTTTACCATGAAGGATTGTGATTCGATTCGGATCCTCGGGTTGGCGGTTGCCTTTCAAAGCCGCTTATAGAAAAAACGTATTCCTAGATCGGACGGCGTCCGGAAAGCCAAAAATCCTCCCTGTGATTGCGATCATAGAGAGGACAGACCGTCGAAGAATTCAGGGAAAGCACGAGAGGGCTTCGAGCCTCTCGAAATCCAATCGTGGTCGGCGGCGTGTACGGCGACCACGGTGCAGATTTTCCCCGGAAAAATCTGGAGAGGGTGGCCGTGGCGGGGGAGCTAGCTTCCCCGTCCACCAGCTGGTCAAAAAGTCTTTTTTGGACAAGCTGTTCTCCCTATGACTGCGATCATAGAGAGGATTTATTCATAGGCAGCCTTCTAACGCAGAGGGCAGTGCCCTGGAACGAGCTTTCTTCCCGGTGGGCGCGCATAAAAGCCTTCCTTTTCGCTCCAGCAGGGATTTTCGACAGTCCGGCAAACGGAAATTTATGCTTGCGGATGTGCCTTGTTTTTCATGCGCAGACATGCTTCTGCATGCATCATCCAATGTCTTGAAAACGGCATTAGAATTCGTCCGCGAATGCCTTTGCCGCACCAATCATCCATCAGCCAAAGGGCGTTTTTATCTGCACTTGCCTTTCTCCCAATATTTTCTGATTCAAT
>JAQXRL010000291.1 GCA_029218505.1 Eubacteriales bacterium
TCTTCCGCACATGTTCCACCATAAAAGAATATTATTTTGGGTATCATATTCGTTTCGTTTTACGTCATTGCGTTTGCTTCAAATTCATGGTATAATTCCCATGGTGTAAAAATAATTCTTATAGGTGTGATTCTTTTGCGCAAGTACCGTCTTCTTGTGGCGGACGGGGATGAGAATTTTGTTCATTCTCTGCTGACACAACTGTCCAAGCAAAACGACTTCGAACTCATCGGAACAGCAAAAGATGGAAATGAAGCGCTGGAGATGACGCGCCTGTTGCATCCTGATGCTTTGTTGACGGAATTGCTTTTGCCCGGCATTGATGGGATCACGTTGCTCCGAAGCACCGCAACGCTGCCAAATCCACCCGTTCAAGTTGTATGCACGCGTTTCTATTCCGACATTGTCATTGAGGCCGCCCGAAAGTATGGCGCAGACTTTTTGCTTTACAAGCCGATTTCCGCGGAATATTTGCTCGACGTTCTCAAAGAAAGCACGAAGCTTCACCAAATGATCACGAATTCAGAGGCAAGCGATCAGGATCAGGACGAATCGCAACGAAAAATCTATGATCTGCTGTCGTCGTTAAGTTTTTCACCCAAGCATGCCGGAACAGGCTATTTGCTGGAAGCCATGACCTTGGTGCTGCAAGACAATTCGCTGTCCCATACCCTGACAAAAGCGCTGTATCCGCAAATCGCCAACCGAACGTTTTCTACGCCCCAACGCATTGAGCGTTGCATCCGTTCCGCCGTCATGGTAGCATACGAACACGGGTCGCTGAAAAACATTTTCCAGAAATGCCCCACAAACGGGGAGGTTATCCGATATTTGCTCACGCGTTTTCGTGTTTGACCGGGACATTTTCCGCCGCCAATAACATGCGCCGCGCATGCTGGCGTGCGCTTTCGCAGTCCTCCGCGCCGCCCACCAGCCTGGCAATTTCCCGAATTCGTCCTTCAAAATCCAGCTGACGAACCGTGGAATCCGTTCGTTGCCCATCCGAAGTCTTTTCCACCAGAAAATGATGTTGCCCCAGCGCCGCAATTTGCGGAAGATGCGTCACGCACAGCACTTGCCGATTCTGGGCAATCATGCGCATCTTTTCTCCCACCACCTGTGCCATTCGCCCGGACACACCCGTATCGATTTCGTCGAACACCATGGTTTCTACGCCATCCGCATCCATCGCCACCGCCTTTAGCGCCAGCATAATCCTGGAAAGCTCGCCGCCCGATGCGACGGACGTCAAGGGCTTCAACGGTTCTCCCGGATTGGGCGAAATCAGAATCTCCACGCCGTCCATGCCATCACGGGTAGGCTTTGGCAACTGCACAAGCCGAATCTCCAGGCGCGTCTTGCCCATTCCCAAATCCGCCAGTTGTTCCAAAATCCCTTGCGTAAGACGTTTTGCCAGTGCGTTTCTGGATTCGGTCAACCGCGTGCAGGCTTCTTTCAGGGAATTATCCCGAACGCGAAGTTCTTTTTTCAAAGAATCGATGTTCTCTTCGCTGGCGTTCAGCTGATCCAACCGATTACGCGCATCCTGCCCGAAGGCCAGGACGTCTTCGATAGTAGCGCCATACTTGCGTTCCAAGCGGTCAATTGTTTCCAGACGCCGGGCAATTTTCTCGGCCATTTCCGGATCAAAGGTCAGTTCTTCCCGCAAGTGCTGCAATTCGTAACCTGCATCCTGGGCAAGATAATACACTTCCCGCAGTTTTTCTGCCAGCGCGGAAAATCGCTCATCCAGGTTCGCAATATTTTCCATGGCCGCAGCGGCGCGGCTGAGCAATTCCTGCGCGCCTTCCTGCCGTCCTTCTCCATAAGCGAAAGCATATGCCTCATCCACGCCGTCCCGAATGCGCTGGGCATTGTCCAGCATCGCCGCCTTTTTGGCGAGCTTTTCCTCTTCGCCGGGCTTCAGACGCGCCGCTTCGATTTCCTGAACCTGCAGCGAAAGCACATCCAAAAGGCGTTCCCGCTCCGCCGCATCTTTCAAGACAGCGCGCAATTTTGACGCGGTGGCGGAACGTTCCGCGTACAATGCGCTCACCTGCGCCTTCAGCGCCAAATGATCCGCACCGCCATAGCCATCCAGATATCCCATGTGCGCCGCCGGATTCAACAGCGACTGGTGTTCATGCTGGCCATGAACGTCCATGAGCAGTTCCGCGACAGCCCGCAACGTTGTCAGCGGCACGATCACTCCCGAAATGCGGCAGATATTCCTTCCCGATCTGCTCAATTCCCTGCGCAAGGCAATCATTCCGTCTTCGCAGTCCACGCCCAATTCGGTAACGGCGCTGATTGCTTTTGGACATGCGGAAATATCAAACAGCGCCTGAACGCTTGCTTTTTCCGAACCCGTGCGAATCAGATCCCGTTCCGCACGCCCGCCAAGCGCCAGATTTACGCTGTCTACGACGATGGATTTGCCCGCCCCGGTTTCGCCCGTAAGGACATTGAATCCTTGGGAAAAGTCAATTCGCAGCGATTGGATCAGGGCAATATTTTCAATGGTCAATTCAATGAGCATCTTTTTCGCCTCAGCGCTTGATCAGCGCGGCAAACCTCGCCACGACGGACTCTACCGCTTCATTGGAACGCACCACCACCAAAAGCGTATTGTCCCCTGCAATCGTGCCCAACACTTCAGGCCACTTCATGGAATCAATTGCTTCCGCCGCCGCATTTGCGCTCGCCGCAATCGTTTTGATGACAATAATGTTGTTGGCGCTTTCTATGGTCAAAACCGATTCTGACAGAATGCGAATAAAGCGTTCGTTCATGCCCCGCTCTGCATATTCCACCGTTGCATATTTATAACGGCCCGTCGCCGAAAGCACCTTCAACAGCCGGAGTTCCTTGATGTCCCGGGAAACGGTTGCCTGGGTCACCTTTACCCCCCGCGCCTTCAATTCCTCGGCCAATTCCTCTTGCGTCTCTATATCCTTGGATTCGATGATTTCCAGTATCAGGTTGTGGCGAACGTTCTTCATCACGGGTCCTCCTGTTTCGACATATCCTGGGGCTGCGTTAATGTGTCCACTCCGAAAGCTTCCCCCGAAGCAGGCTAAAGTAATTTCGTTCATGCAAGCGAACAAAGCGCGCTTGCCGTTGGGATTTTACGATGGTAATTCCAGATTTTCCGGGATACAGGTTCAGCGCACGCTTCCCGTCAAAGACGGCTTGCCCGGCTTCTCCCTCGCCCAATAAACGCACCGTTACCCGAGCGTCGCTTTTCAGCACAACAGGACGGGCGTTCATCGTATGGGGACAAATGGGCGTCAGCACAAAACACTCCAACCCCGGCGACACAATCGGGCCGCCCGCCGACAGGGAATAGGCCGTGGAACCCGTGGCGCTGGCAACGATCACGCCATCGCCGGAAATGCGGTCGATCAACGCGCCATCCGCCTCTATTTCCACAGAAATCATGCGCACGGAGGTATTGGAACGGGAAATGACAATTTCGTTCAGTGCAAAAAACCGTTCCTCGTCCAACCCTTCTGCACGCATCGTCATGCGCGATTCCACGCGATAGGCCCCCGCCAATAGCGCTTCCACATCCTGCTTCAGGTATGAAGGCTCGATCTCCGCCAGAAAGCCCATTCTTCCCAAATTGATTCCCAACAGCGGGATATCCGCCGGCATTGCAAAATCCAGCGCGGACAATAGCGTTCCATCCCCGCCAAGCGCAAAAATCAGCTGGCAATCCGAAAACTCCGAAGCGCCTTCCCCGGAAATCCCCAGAGCTTCCATCAAACCACGCTGTGCACGAACCTCTATCCCATGGGCATGCATGAGTTCAATCAGTTCCCGGGCAGTCTCCAAACCCGCGCGCTTGGTGGAATTCCAAAGCACGCCAACTTTTCGGATGTCCACCCGTATCACCTCTCGTATCTATAATTTATACCATATTGGCCGGTCTTTACAAGCCCTGTTTTGACGATTTAATCAATTTGTCATAAGCGGCATTGATTGTGTCGAAAATTGTATACTTATGCATATTTGCTGTCAAATTTGGCTCCTTTGTGATATACAGCAAAAATTCAATATTTCCCTCCGGTCCCGTAATGGGCGAAAAATCCAATCCGGCAACATGCCATCCGGTTTTCGGAACAAAGTTCACAAGATCCTCCACTACCATGCGGTGCGTTTCAAAATCCCGCACCACGCCCTTTTCTCCGACCAATTCCTTGGGGGCTTCGAATTGCGGCTTGATCAGCGCGACAAAGCTGGCGTTTTCGCCGGGGAACACGCCCAGCACGGCCGGCAAAACCGCCTTCAAAGAAATAAAGGAAACGTCTGTAGCGCCAAACTCCGGCGGAACAGGGAAATCTTCCGGCGTAAGAAATCTGGCGTTTGTCCGCTCCATGGCCGTCACGCGGGCATCCGAACGCAGGCGATAATCCAAAAGATTGTACCCCACATCCACCGCGTACACATGCTTGGCGCCGGCACGCAGCATAACGTCCGTAAAGCCACCCGTGGACGCGCCAACATCCAGACATGTCTTTCCCCGAACGTCAATGGAAAACGCCTCTAAGGCGCGCTTCAGCTTGTGTGCCCCCCTGCTGACATAGGGATCCATTTCCCCCAAGACCCGAAGCGGCGCGTCGGGCTTCATTCGTTCTCCGGCGCTGGTGCATTTTCTGCCGCCGGAGAGAACCCTTCCCTCCAAAATCAAAGCACGCGCAAAATCCAAAGACGGCAATGCATATCGTTCCAGCAACAATTCATCCAACCGCACAGATTTCATGCTATTTTGCCGCCTCCAGCCTGTCCAGAATCGATTTCGCAACGCCTTCCGGCGTAAGGCGGCACATTTCCTGCTGTTCCTCCACGGTCGCGTGGGGAATAAACCGCGCGGGCACGCCCAAATTCAGCACATTCGCGCGTATGTGATGCCGATTCAGAACCTGCAACACACCCTCTCCGAAACCGCCCTCCAGCACATTCTCCTCCAGCGTTACCACCAGCGGCACTTTTTTTGCCAAAGAGATGAGCAAATCTTCATCCATGGGCTTGATAAAGCGCGCGTCTGTCACGCCGGCGCGGACGCCCTTGCCATTCAGCTCAATTGCCGCACGCATGGCCACGGACACCATCCGTCCCACGGCAAATACCATCACGTCCTCACCCAAACTGAGCAGTTCCCATTCTCCCACCTTCAGTTCGGCCATGGAAGCCATCCTTGGCCCCATATCCTCGCCGTCCCGCTCATAACGAATGGCCATCGGCGCGTCCAGCGCGTGACTCAGGCGCATCAGGCGCTTCAAATCCCGCACGTCCCTGGGCGCCGCAACGACCATTCCCGGAATGGAACGCAAATAGCTCAGATCAAACACGCCATGATGCGTGGCGCCATCCGGTCCCACCAGTCCGGCACGATCAATTAAAAACGTCACGGGAAGATTGACGCGGCTTACGTCTATGAGCATTTGGTCGTATGCGCGCTGCAGAAACGTGGAATAAATGGCCACATAGGGCCGCATACCGGAAGAAGCCATGCCCGCCGCCATGGTAACCGCATGTTCTTCCG
>JAQXRL010000292.1 GCA_029218505.1 Eubacteriales bacterium
TGGACAAGCTGGTGGACGGGGAAGCAAGCTTTCCCGCCACAGCTACCCTTTCCGGATTTTGCTGAAATCCTGCGGATTCCGGCCGCAAAATCAGCGCCCGTGGTCGCCGTACGCGCCGCCGGCCACGATTGGAATTCGAGCGGCCCGAAGCCCTCTCGTGCGCTCCCTGCGTTTTGCACGCTGATTTTGCGCGAAGATTATTTGACGTGCCCCAGCATACTGTGACCGGCAAAGTGGCAGAGCATTACCAGCGGTTCCGTATCGGAATGGTTTTCATAGACGACGCCGTTCCGGGAGGCGGCTTCCGTGACAAAGTATTCGTCCCGGGTGAGTTCGCCGAAGCGAATCATGTTGGGAGAGGAAAGTTCAAGGCCGTTGATGCTTCCGTGTCCCTGCACGCAAATCATGCCGTAGGCGACTTCGTCTTTGAAGGTTACGCTTCTGCCGGGCAGAATGGTCAGGCGCTTTGCGCCCAATTCCGGACATTTGTAGCAAATCCACTCGGAAAGATAGCCTTCCGGCAAGGAGTGTTCCGGCGCCACCGCGGGCACAGGTTCCATATAACGATTTTGGAAGAAATCAGGATCCACGTTTACATCCCAGTCGATGACGTCCATTAGGTAATCGAAGTCGCCCAGCTTGTCCTTGGGGCAATTCTTCCACAACAAGTCTTCCGGAACGGCATGATCGAAATAGAGCACGCTTTGGTACATGGCGTACACGTCGGAGGCGAACTGCGGCTCATAGGTACACATGCTGGCGGGCGCATGCATTACTCCCGGCGGTACATCCCATCCCGTGTCCGGGCGAATCCGGTATGCGCGGGAAAGGTCCGTGATGTGGTTGTCGCCTTTGGTGAAGTCCATGAGCGCCTGCTTCACCTGCTCCTTGGTGGTGCCGGGATTGAAGCCGAAGAAGGTGAACGGCAGCTCCGCGCCATAGTTGTTGTATTGCGCCGGGAAGAAATACATTTCCGGCTTTCCGGCTTCGCCCACCAGCTTGGCGTGCTGGTCTCTGTGGTGAATGTGGTGAGGAAGCGGTCCCTGGTTGTCAAAAAACTTGGAGTACATGGGCCAGCGGCCGTATTTTTCGTAAAGCGCCTGGCCGATGATTTGACCTTTGTATTCGCTTACGGCGTCAATCAGCCGGGCTTTTTCGCCGCTTTCCGTCACGACAAAGCTGAGCCCTTCGTTTTCCGGCGTGCCCGGTCCGTTGTCCGCGGGCGTCGTGGAAGAAAACCAGCGTTCGTCAATGCCGCCGCGGTTCAAACCCAGGGCAAAGTAATCGTCGGGATGCAGGCGCAACCTGCGTCCGGGGCGGCAAAAGGAGCGAGGAACCCAGTTTGGCGCCAGACGAAGCACGCCGCGGCCTTCCTCTAACGCTTGTTCGATAATGTTGATTGCCATAATATTTTGCTCCCTTCCATCTTTCAAAACTCTATCGTATACATGGCGCAGCACTTCAGCGAATCCAGGTGAACGCTTACCATGCCGTTTTGCCAGGTATATTTCATGGGCGTATTTTCCGGCAACAGCGTGACGGCGGAGGGTTGTTTTTCGCACGCCACGGATACGGTGATGTCGTGAACTTCCGGGGTGTGGAAGGCTTCCTGCAAATTGATGATTCCCATCACCTTGGCGTTGTGCTCCGGCGCGTCAAACAACACGCATTCCACGCTTTCCGGCGCTTGCGCGGCAAAGCAGAACTGGTTGTCCGCCAACATGGAGATCATTTTGGCGAAAATCTCGCTGTGCTGTTCCCGATTCGGGCGCTCAATGGGCGACGCGCTCCAGATGGCCTTGCCCTTTCCGTACTGTGCCAGCACCATGGCGGGGCGTTCCGTAAAGATTCCCGGCGGGTTGGAGTGGATGGAGGCGAATCTCCGGGTGCGCTCCAGCTTGTCCTTGTCCGCTTCCGCGTCGCCGGTGGCAAAGAAGGGAGTGGCGCTGGCGCTGCTGCGGTTGGGAATGGTGTAGGGCAGGGTCAGCGTGCCCAGCACTTCGCCCTTGGGCGTTCCTTCCGCCAGGAATTGGCGCTCAAACATCACCAACGGATATTGATGGGTGAACTGTCCGTCCATAAAGCGGTCTCCTGCGGGCGTGGGCGAGACATATGTTACCTGCTCGTCCGTCATGCCCGTATATTCCAACCCGAAAATTTCCTGCAACAGCCTGGGATGACAGTGGCCGCTCATATACAGGCTGCCGCCGTTTTTCACAAATTCCAGCACGCTGTCTACCTTGGAATCCTCAAAGGCGGGAACGTCGCTGAGCACCAGTACCTTGCCTTCGCGATACCGGTCAAAGAAGCAATTGTTCACGGCAGTGTAGGGAATATGGTGGGCGCGCAGGGAGCGTGCCGCACCCATGAGGGCTTCCTGCATGGGCTTTGTGCGGTCCATGTGGGCGTCGTCGTCCGCGGCGGAAGGTTCCGCTTCCGGGTTGTATTTGCCGTTCAGGTCGTAATACAGCGCCACATCGAAGGCCTGCTTGCCCCAGGTGAGCACCCGTTCATACCCCTGGGTTTCGGAAAACACCTGCCCGATGCGCTCGTAGACGCGGCGGTCCATGGTGCCGGTGGGGTCAATGGCGTCAATAAGCAGGCATGCGCCGTGATGCACATAGGTCATCATCACGCTCATCCGCAAAAGATCCAAGGATTTCGTGGTGGTGTGTTCGGACAGGGAGGGATAGCAACGGGAAGTCATGTATTCGAAGGGTTGATTTTGGGTGCAGCCATAACACATTTTGCAGGCAAAGGATTGTTCCTCAATGCCGCCGTACAAATCGCCGCCGGAGTAAGTGCTGGCCAGCGCCATGTTTTCATTGATGCCGAAGCGCCAGTCGTGCATTTGCGTGGAATACTGGTGTTCAATGGCAACGCCGGGCTTGAATTCGTGTTGTACGGCGGTGACCCATTGGGCGTATTCTCCCATCCATTCGGTGCGTTTTTGCTGGAACAGCTTCCAACGCTCGTCCTTCCAGTCCACGATTTTGGGCATTTCGCCACCCACTTCCTTTTTCCAGCGCGCCTGGCAGGCATCGCAATAGCAGATCATGGGCCAAAACAGCATGTCATAGAAAATGCCTTCAAAATCAAAATATTCGGAAAGCTCCTGGATTTGTTGTCTGGTGAAGGCGCGGTACTCCATATTGTTGGGACAGCACAGGCCGTAGCGATTGCCGTTTTCGCGGGAATGCTTTCCGCTGGCGTCGATCATGCGCCATTCGGGATGGTTTTCGTGGGCCCAATTGTTGTAAATCAGGCTGTAATACCCGATGACATCCATGCCGTTTTTGTGACACAACTGCTCCACGCGTTTCATCAGATCTTCCCGCCCGACAAAGCCGTTGTGCATTTTTCCGGTTTTTGTGGGCCAGTAACAAAGTCCTACGTGGGATTGAAAATACAGCATGGGCGCGCCGATTTTGCCAATCTTCAAATTTTCCACATACTGTTCCGGGCTGAATTTCGACAGGAATTCCGGACTCCAGTCCTCAATGTGCATGTCTACCAGATTTCTGCGGAATTGTTTTTGATACCATTGCATAGAAATGCCTCCTTATTAAGCCTTGATGCCGGACAACGCAATGCCGGATGTAAAGTAGCGTTGTGCAAACAAATATACGATGATCATTGGAACCATGGCCATGGTGGCTGCGGCCATCATGTAATGATAATACGTGGTAAATTGCCCAATGAAGAATTTGATTCCCATGGGAAGCGTGAACATGTTCAACGAATTTGTCACGAGCAACGGCCACAGATAATTGTTCCAGGCAAATTGGAACACGAACGTGCCAAAGGTAATCAACGCTGAATCCTTGCGGCTTCCGCAAGATCCTTGGGAATGGTCATGAAGAACTGCCGGAGCAGAAGGGACGGCGCCCTTTCAATCCGTTTACCAGCCTTGCAGATTCCAATCGCTGGGATTTTTTCCGGGTTGGGTTGAATCGCGGATGATGATGCGGCTTTCCAGGCGGATGCTCTGAGGCGGCGTTTTGCCGTCCAGCCTGTCCGCGATGATGCGGGCGGCCTGATAGCCCATCTGGTAAATGGGAAATTGTACGGTGGTCAATCCTGGTGTGACCAGGGACGATACCGCCAGGTTGTCAAAACCAGCCACCGCTACGTCTTGCGGAATGCGCAGTCCGCTTCCGTTCAGCGCTTTCATGGCGCCGATGGCCATCTGATCGTTTGCGGCAAAGATGCCGTCCACACGAATTCCCTTGTCCAGCAATTCGCGCACGACGCCGTATCCGCTTAACGGGGAGAAATCCCCCCGCAGCAACAAACGCTGGTCAAAGGGAATGCCGCTATCCATCAGCGCGCGCAGAAACGCTTCTTCGCGCCTTTTCGCGTGGGGGAACACGCTTGCGCCGCCGATGTGGGCCAGATGCCTGCAGCCGCATTCCACCAAATGCCGCGTGATTTCGTAACTGGAGGCGTAATTGTCCACATATACCGAAAAGAACGCGTCGTTTTCCACTCGCCGTTCCAAAACCACAATGTTCATGCCGTAGCGTTCCAGAAGTTCCTGCCGCATTTCGGAAAAATAGGCGGCTTCATGTTTCATGTCGCATACGGAATCCAAAATAATATTGCGAATTCCGCGGCGACGGCACATTTGCAGCAATTCTTTTTCCCGTTGAATGCTTCTGCTGGAATCGCAAAGGGTTACAAGCATGTTTTCTTCCGTGGCAACATCGCTGATGCCGTTCAGCATCGGCGGGAAGAAGGAAGAATATGTTCCGGGAAGTATGACTGCGACGGAGCGACGGAGTTCGTCTCCCTCCGATGCGCGGCGCTTGCGATAGCCCGTTTGCAAAATTGCCATTTCGATGCGCCGCTTTCGTTCCGGACTGACAAATTTGTTTTCGTTGATGACCGCGGCTACCGTGGAGACGGAAACGCCCGCCAGTTCCGCAACTTCGCGCATGCTGCTCAAATTCCCACGCTCCTGTCGAACAATGTTCGCCATCATTATACGAATATCTTTATAGAATGTCAATAGGTTTTGAAAAATAAGGTGGAAATATGGATGGATTTTGCAAAATAGTCCGTCAAAAGACAAAATAGTCCAGCCAAAAAACAAAAAAATATCATCAGCGAACAAAAACTAATATTGTTCGCTGATGACGAAAAAGACCGGCATGACTGCCGCCATGCCGGAATGAAGTTACGGATCTACATCCAGGATCATTTGCAAATAGGGAAGCGTCTGAAAGCCCAGGCGTTGATACAAACGGATGGCGTTTTCGTTTTCCGGCTCTACCTCCAGGCGCAGGCGCCGCGTTCCTGCCGGACAGTTCTGGCGCAAGAAGGTAAAGAACTGTTTGCCAATGCCCTTTCCGCGGAATTCTGCGCGCACGTACAAATCTTCCAACTGCACGCATACGCCGCCTGCCTCGGTGGAAAATCCCGTGGAAACCAATGCAAAGCCTGCGGGCATGTTGTCTTCCTCGAACAGATATCCCTTCAGATAAGGACCGCCCTGAATACAAGCCGCAAAGCAGCGCTCCATGCATTCTTTGGGAATGGGATGCAACACGGCGTTGGAATGGTAAAACTCATCCATCATGGAGAGAAAATCTGCCCGGTCTTGGGCGGTAAAGCAACGAATCTTCATGTTGGAACCTCCTGATATTCAAAAAACGGGGTTATACCCCATAGGCGCGGTATTGCGACGGGGTGATGCCGCTGATTTCGCGAAAGACCCGGCAAAAGTAATTGACGTTTTCATAGCCTACGCGAGCAGCGATTTCGTGGATGGAAAGCCGGGTTTCCTTTAACAGGCATTTCGCGCGCTTGATGCGCAAATGGCGCAAATACTGAACGGGGGAAATTCCCAACTGTCCTTCATAGATGCGCCGCAGGTGTACGGTGCTGATTTGCGCGACTTGCGCCAGCATTTCGACGCCCAGGGATGCGTCTGCGAGGTGTTCTTCCATATAGTCAATGGTAAGGCGCACATATTGCTGCGCCTTGGGGGAAAAGTATGCCTTCAGCGATTGATGCGCCACTTCGCAAAGAATTTCGTATAGAATCGCGGTGCATTGCAGCCAGGAAAGTTCGCTTTTTGCAATCCAACTGTTGGCCAAACGTGCGAACAATCCTTCGATGCTGGCAGATTTCTGCATGGGGTATGGCGCGGACAGAAAGGATTCCGTTCCATGACGGGCAAAATCGAAATCCACGTAAATGAGCCGGCATTTTTCATGGGTGCGCATGGCGTAGGTTTCCCCTTTGGCCAAATACAAAACGTCCCCTGAATGCACCGTAAAACTGCGGTCGGGAAAGATATAATCCACACAACCTGTTTGGAACAACACCAAACAATCGCTGTATCGCGGGTTGGGGCTGGGCGGCTGGAATCCGGGTTCCTTGCCCCCGACAATACAGGTGTGAATTTCCTGAATAAAAACGTGACTTTCTGTAAATTGCATGGCGGATCGCTCGCATCAGAAGGATTCATGGGTATTATACAGGAGCCGCGCTGCTTTGTCAATGAATCATGTTCGAAAAAGAGAAAATGAAATATCGTTGCTATTGAATCCCTGGTTCAGCAAATGTATAATGAAGAAAACGGAGAAGAGCAGAAGGGAAGGCTGCATGATGATGCATCAGGCATATGATTGCGTTCGCAGTGCGTTACAGGAACCGATGTGTTGGCAGGACGGAATGGAAATTCAGCAGATTTCCTGCGAATTGGATGGTGTGGAGGCGAAATGCGCCGGAATGCCCGTGGTGCGGTTGCAGGCGGAACTGATGGCGTGCGCGCTGAAAAATACCCGAATTGGCGTGCGGCGAGAGGATTTGTTTGCCGCGGATGTGGAAATTCGGGAAGGAGACAGAATCCTGTTCCGGCGCAGGCTTGCCCGCAAGGAACGGGTGGAAGCCGGCGAAATGCGGGATTTGCTGGCGGCGAATCAGGATGGCGTAGAAGCAAGGGCGTACTGCGGCGATGTGGACTTTAACCACACCTGCCCGGATTGGCGTCGATTGATGAAGCTGGGAATTCCAGGCATTTTGGCGGAAGCGAGAGCCATGGCGGCGCGGCCGGGTTTGGAAGAATCCATGTATGATTTTTATCATTCGGTGGAACTGGTGTACGCGTCGTTGCTGGAACTGGTGGCGCGAATGGAAGCGCTGGCCAGAAGAGCCGGCGCGCCGGAGATCGCCGTGCGTTCCCTGCGCGGATTGCGGGAGGGCGCGCCGGGGAATACCCATGAGGCGCTGCAACTCATTCTCCTCTATTATCAAATGCAAAACAACGTGGACGGCACCAATGTCCGCTCCATTGGCGGGCTGGATCAGCTGCTGCATCCGTTTATCGTTCGGGATCTGGCGCAAGGCACGTTCGACGAAGCGGAAATCGATGAGATCCTGCGGTTTTTCTTTGGCAATGCCGAACGCCGGCACGTTGGGGCCAACCTTCCATTTTACCTGGGCGGCAGCGACGAAAAGGGCGATACGCTGGTAAACGATACCTCTTTCCGAATCATAGAAGTCTACGGGAAGATGGGGATTTACAGCCCCAAAATGCAGATTCGCGTGGATGCGGCAACGCCGGATGATTTCCTGCGCGCGGTGCTGAAGTGCATTCGTGCGGGGAACAACAGCTTTGTGTTTTTGAACGAGAAGATTATCCCGGCAGCGCTGCGGCACATTGGCGTTGCGCCGCAGGACGCCTGGGATTATGCGGTGGTGGGCTGCTATGAGCCGATGGCCTTTGGCAAGGAAGTTCCCTGCACCTGCAATGGCAATGTGAACCTGGCCAAGGCGTTGGAACTGGCGATGAATGCGGGATGCGACGCGCGCACGGGGAAGAAAATCGGCGCGGACACCCCGCCCGCGGAAGAAATCGGCAGTTTCGAAGAATTTGTGGCGGCGGTGCGGACGCAGATTGCATATTTGGCGGATCGATCCATGGAACTGATCTGTGCATACGAGCGCCATTACGGGGAAATCCAGGCGTCGCCTGTGTTTTCCGCGACCTATGTCAGCTGCATGGAAAAAGGGATGGATGCCTATCATGGCGGCGCCGTGTACAACAATTCCTCCATCAATCTCCTGGGCCTCGCAACCACGGCGGATTCGCTGGAAGCGGTGCGGGAAGTGGTTTATCAGGAAGGAAGGGTCACGCTGCCGCAGCTTCGGGATCTTTTGCGGAACAATTGGCGGGAAAATGCCCGGCTGCGTTTGCATTGCAAAAATCGCTGCGCCAAATACGGGAACGGCGATGAACGGGCGGATGGGTTGGCCCGGCAGATGGTCAACTTTGCCTGCGATTGCGTAAACGGGCGCCCCAATGGGCGGGGAGGCGTGTTCCGCGCGGGCCTGTTTACGATCGATTGGAATTTGGGCTGCGGAGCAAAAACCGGAGCCACGCCGGACGGGCGTTCGGAAGGCGAACCGCTTTCCAGAAACATGGGGCCCTCCATGGCTTGCGATCGACGGGGCATTACCGCTGCGCTGGATTCCGTGGCTTCCGTGGATTATACCCGTTCGCCGAACGGGGCGGTGTACGACGCCATGCTGCATCCGTCTGCCGTTCAGGGAGATTCCGGCTTGGAGAACATGCTTTCGCTGGTGCGCGTGTTCATGGCGAAAGGCGGTTTCGGATTGCAATTCAATGTGTTTGACGCGAATACATTGCGCAAAGCACAGGCGGAGCCGGAAAAATACGCGACGCTGCAGGTGCGCGTCTGTGGATGGAACGCGTATTTTGTGGATTTGTCGGAAGTGGAACAGAATTTGTTTATTCGCCAGGCGGAAGCGCTGTAATCAAGGGTTCGTGGATGTCCGCGGGTCGAAATGTTTCGGCCGGCGGGCATTTTGCTTGAAAGAACGCTGCGGATGTGCTATAGTGAAAATTCAGAGAGGACGGCGTGAAGCGTGCGTGGAGGGAGGAATGTGCATGCAGGAGGCGGATTGCTTTACCACGCATTTTCCCCGGAATGGAAATTCCGTGCCCGGCGGAGTTTTTTCTTCCAGATCCGTGTTGCAGGATGCCGAAATCCGGCAATTGCATTTTCATGATTGCCTGGAAGTGGGGTTGTGCGAATGCGGGACGGGCGAGTGCTGGGTCGGAGAGGAACGGCAGCGCTTTGAACCCGGGGACGTACAACTGATTTTTCCTTATCAGCGTCATTTGTCCCGCGCGGA
>JAQXRL010000293.1 GCA_029218505.1 Eubacteriales bacterium
TTTCTTCATGTCTCTTCCCCTTATAGAGGAATATCTCCTCTATGCTCCGTTCAAAACACCTTGCAATCTTGAACGGCAGGGGAATCGAAGGGTTGTATCGCCCGTTTGCCAAGGAGCCAATCGTCTGTCAAGATTCTTCCCGCTGTTCACGTAACGCTTCAATCCGGTTTTTCATGCCGACTCCTTTCGAAGGAAATTTCGCTTTCATGGCATGATTCCAGCACCATCGGCCGGGTAGTTTGATCAAACCCTATAAGGGCATATTTCCCGATGCTCGCCTGGCAAATTCCCTTTTCGGGGATTTCTTCTGCATTGTCTTGTATAATATTGATCTCTCTATTCCCCGTGGAGCCGCATCCACGATGTGGTTCCATGCCTTTTGCGATCGCTTTTCTTCATGACCCCGCTGCACTGAGGGGATCTGGCCTGTTCGGCGCACAGCAAAAGAGCATGTGTTCTTTGCGAACACATGCTCTTCTTCCGGGCGGCAACGGGAGCCGTCAGTTTTCAAAAAACGCTTCTTCCACGCGCAAACAAAGCTGATGATACAATTTCAAATGCAGCTCCTGCACTTTGTACGTGCGCGTCTCCTCCACATTCAACAAAACATCACACAGGGACTTCATGCGTCCGCCGGCCATTCCCGTCATACCCATGGTTTTCGCGCCCATGGCCTTGGCCACCTTCAGCGCCCGACACACGTTTTCCGCGTTGCCGGACGTTGAAATGCCCAAGATCACATCGCCGGGCTTCGCATATGCCGTAACCTGCTGCGCATACACGGAATCTCCGTCAATATCGTTGATGACTGCCGCAATCAACGCGCTGTTTGCAGTGAGATCAACGACAGGCAAGCCCTGCTGCAAATTTGCGGCCCAGGGTTCTCCGATTTTCTCCAACAATTGGGGACTCAGCGGACGCTTCTTTTCAAACCCTTTCACGAATTCGCCCAGGATATGTCCACAATCCGCCGCGCTGCCACCATTTCCGCACAGAAGCAATTTCCCGCCGTTCCGAAAACAATCGATCAATGCCTGTACGGCAACTTCAAAATTCTCATGCATGGCGTTCTCTCTCCTTTAAGCCGTTCCAAGCTACCGTCATGGCAGCCACGTCTCCAATCCGGTCTCCAAGTTCAGCCGGAACCACCTGACAAACGCTTGCCGCATATTCCAGGGCCTCCCGGGCAATTACCTGCGCCACGATTTCTCGAAAGTGGCGCTCCGCCCGGGCATAAATGCTGCCGATCACGATTCGCTGCGGATTCAGAAGATCAATCAGCACGGACAGGCACATGCCCAGGTGCTCTGCGCTGTTGCGCAACACCGCCGTCATTTCCGCATCTCCCTGATCCGCGCGAGCCGCGACATCCTTTGCGCTCACGCCGCCGGATAGTTGCGCAATCCCTCCTCCAGAGCAAAACCCCTCAAAGGAACCCGCCTTGCCATACCCCACCGGCCCGTCCTTTTCGCAGCGCACATGCCCGATTTCTCCGGCCATATCGTTTGTTCCGGCATACAGATGTCCGTCCAGAATCAGTCCCGCGCCCAAACCCGTGCCAAATGTAAGGAACACCATGTTTTTTGTGCCGCGCCCAGCGCCATATTTCCACTCCGCCAGCGCGCAGGCATTGGCGTCATTTTGCAAATATGCAGGCACACCCAATCGTTCCTCCAGCCACGCAACGACAGGAACCTCATCCCATCCCGGCAGGTTGGGCGGCGAAAGAATCTTCCCACGAACGCTATCCAACGGGCCGCCGCAGCTGACGCCCACCGCCAACGGCTTCTGCTCCGGTGCTCTCCGCAACAGTGTTTCCAAAACATCCCGCCAATCTGCGCAATCCCTTGTGGCAATTTCATACCGGAACAGCGTGCTTCCCTCTGCATTTCCGCATACCAAAGCGCATTTTGTTCCGCCTATATCCAATCCCCAAACCGTATCCATGGCAATCCCTCCATACACTGGAAAGGCCGCCGTGCCAAGATGCAGGGCAGCCTTTCAAAAACGATTGCGAGCGGCGTCTGTAAGCCGAGTTCTGTCTTGGATGATCATCTATCTAGGCCCGAAGTTGCCATCGGGCTCAAGCGATTACCCGGGAGCGCGACGGGCAGCCGCATATACTCCCCTATCAATCTTGCACCAAGTGGGGTTTACAGAGCGGACAAGTCGCCAAGCCGCTGGTGAGCTCTTACCTCACCTTTCCACCCTTGCGCTTCCTTTCGGAAGTTCGCGGTATATCTCTGTTGCACTTTCCTTGGAGTCGCCTCCACCGGCAGTTAACCGGCACCCTGCCCTACGGTGCTCGGACTTTCCTCAGACCGAAGCCTGCGATCACCCGGCGTCCTCGCAATCGTATGTATTTTATCACAATCCCTTGGAAAAATCAATCCTCGCTGTACAGAATTCTGCCGCAATTATCACAAAGCACCATCTCGCCATTTTGTTTTAAGGCAAGCAACGTGGCGGAAGGCAACGACATAAAGCATCCGCTGCACTGTCCGTTGACCAGCTTCGCCATGGGGGGCGTGCAATGCTGTTTGATTGATCTGTATTTTGCCAACAGGTCCGCGGGCAGTTTTTGCGCCTCTTTTTCGGTTCGGGCGCGCATTTCGTTCAGCACTTTCGTGTCGTTCTTGAATTCCAAATCATACTCTGCTTTCAAAGAATCATATTCCTGCTTGGTCTTGGCGGCGCGAACGCGGATCTCCTTTTGCTGCCGGTCTTTCGCATCGGCATCCTTGCGCATTTTTTGAATCTCGGTTTCATAACGCTTTATGGAATCCATCACCTTGCGCACAGAATCCATGCGTTCGCTGGCCTCTTGCGCATTCTTCGGCGCATTTGCCGCCACTTCTGCCGCCATGGCAGAAATGACTTTTTCCAGCCGCGCCGCATCATCCTTCACGGCTTCCAATCGATCCTGCATTGCTGCAACATCGCTTTCCAGTTTTTTCATATTGTTCTGCTGTTCCATCAGGAAATTCCGTTGGCGGATCAGCTTTTGCCGGTTTTCCGACTGGCGCATCTTTGCTTCAAACTTGTCCGCCTCCACGTCCACCTGCATAAACTGCCACAATTTTTCCATTTCACGCACTTCCTTCACTCTCGTCTTCTATCAGAACAGCGCCGAAGCGCTAACATTGACCGAAATCGCATATTGATGCCGCCGGAACGACGTCCGCAGGGCATCCGCCATGGCGGGCACGGCAGGCATTTCCGTTGCACGGTGTCCCGCCTCCAGAATCGCCATGCCCATTTGCTGGCAATCCAACGCCTTATGGTACCCAATCTCTCCCGTAACGTACACGTCCGCGCCTGCGCGCAGCGCTTCCTGAACGAAATCGCCGCCAGCGCCGCCCATGACGGCAATCCGGGAAACGCGCTTTGCGCCGTCGCCATAAACCCGCGCTTTGTCGCCCAATTTCTCTTCCACGAGCGTCACAAACATGTCCAGCGTTGTTTCCTCTATATGTCCAATTCGACCGCCGCATTCCATCTCCAGCGTCTTCTCAAGGCCAAGTCTTTTTGCCAAGGCATCGTTCACGCCGCCGCTGGCCATGTCGAAATTGGTGTGTGCGGCAATCATGCCAAAGCCGCCGCGCACCAGTTTGCACAACAGCGCTCCTTCCGGATCATCCTCCCGCAGGTTTTTCCGGCCGTGAAACAAAATTGGATGGTGTGTGACGATCAAGTCAACGCCCAATTTCTCGGCTTCTGCCAACACGGTTTCAGACAAATCCAATGCGCACAATACGCCACGGACCGGCATGTCCATGCTTCCTGCCAGCAGACCGGTATTATCCCATGCTTCCGCGCGATCCCACGGAGCAAATTCATCAATACTGTGCAAAACGTCCGCCGCAGTGGGAATCATTGCGAAAACTCCTTCCAGATTTCCTCTTCCTGACGCTGCAGACAAATCGCCGCGTCGTCTCCGCCAGCCAGTGCGCCTGCAAGCGCTTTCCGTGCGACCCTCAAGCGAAACGCCGCATAATCCCGCAAAAGCGGCGGATTTTTTTTCAACAAAACCGGCCCTACCACCATTTCCTTTGCCGTATATTGCGCCACGCCAGGTTTCGCTGCCAAAATGACATAGAAACGCCCGCTGTCCCGCACAATTTGCTCGTCTGTGATGACATATCCGCAATTTACGAGAACGCTGCGCAGTTCACGCACAGCCACGTTGGGTTGCAACACCAACCTGGCTTCTCCCAGACGTTGCCGCCCACGCGCCAAAATATCAGCGATCAATGCGCCGCCCATTCCGGCAATTACCGCAACGTCAGGCGGTTCGTCCAACGCCATGGCGCCGTCGCCTACACGAAAGGCAGCCCGGTCGCTCAGGCCGAGCCGCTGTATGAGGTTTCGCGCCTTCTCCAAAGAAAAATCCGAAATATCCGTCATCACCGCCCGGCGGCACAGCTCTTTTTGCAGCATGTATCCGCACAGGCGGCCATGGTCGCATCCAATGTCCGCCAAACAATCGCACTTCCCGACCATCTCTGCAATTGTCTGCAGACGGCGTCCCGGCACAATTTGCCCAATCATCAATCAATGGAATCCTTCAGTTTGCGGGAACGGCTGGGATGCCGCAGCTTGCGCAGCGCCTTTGCCTCAATCTGGCGAATGCGCTCCCGCGTTACCTTGAACTCCTTGCCCACTTCCTCCAGGGTGCGCGCCCTGCCATCCTCTAAGCCAAAGCGCAGCTTCAGCACCATTTCCTCCCGGGGCGTCAGGGTAGAAAGCACGCTCATCAATTGTTCCTTCAGCAGGGTGAACGCAGCCGCTTCCGCCGGCGCCGGCGCGTCGTCGTCGGGAATGAAATCGCCCAGATGGCTGTCCTCTTCCTCGCCGATGGGCGTCTCCAAAGATACCGGCTCCTGTGCAATTTTGATGATTTCCCGCACCTTATCTTCGGAAATTCCCATTTCTTCCGCGATTTCTTCCGGCAACGGTTCGCGGCCATATTCCTGCAAAAGCTGCCTGGATACGCGAATCAGTTTGTTGATGGTCTCCACCATGTGTACGGGAATGCGAATGGTGCGTGCCTGATCCGCAATCGCGCGGGTAATCGCCTGGCGAATCCACCAGGTAGCATAGGTTGAAAACTTATATCCCTTGCGATAATCAAATTTTTCCACTGCTTTGATCAGCCCCAGGTTCCCCTCCTGAATCAAATCCAAAAACAGCATTCCGCGGCCCACATATCGCTTCGCAATGGATACAACCAATCGCAAATTCGCCTCGCTCAGGCGATGCTTTGCGTCTTCGTCGCCTTCCTCCATGCGCTTTGCCAGCTCTATTTCCTCGTCTGCGCTTAGCAGCGGAACCTTGCCAATCTCTTTCAGATACATGCGCACAGGATCGTCAATGGATACGCCATCTGGCACGGATATGTCAATCTCTTCTTCCGGAATATCCAAAATCGGCAATGCCTCTGGGATGATGTCGTCCTTCATCACTTCGATGTTGAGCCCGGAAAGCGTATCCAAAATCCGGTCAAACTGCTCCGAATCCAGCTCGATGTCTCCCAGCATATCTACAATTTCTTTATATGTGAGTACGCCCTTGGCCTTGCCGGTCTCAATCAGCTCGCGCACCCGCGCGCCCATGATTTCCATATTTGCCTTGTCCATACTGGATCGCTCCTTCCGACCGGTCAATCGTTCAAACCCTTTTGTATTGCCTCAAGCTGCGCATAGAGGTTCTTTCTTTCCTCGGGCGTAGCATCCGCTAACCGCTCCATAATTTCCCTTGCGCGCTCGTCTGCTCTGTCACGTCTTATCGTTTCCAAGCTGGATTTCGCATATTCCAACGCGTCTTCGGCGTTTTCCGGCAGCGGCGTGAAGTTCATGGCGCGCACCATGGACTCCCGTTGCCCGGAATCCTGAATGGTCTCTATGAAAGCATTGACAGCTTTGCCCTGAATTAACCATGCGGCTGCCTGACGATTTTCCTCCCGGGAAAAGTCTTCCGGACGTACAGTTTCCGGCGGGATCAAACCGCGCGCCAACATGGACAGCAATGCCGATTCCGCCTTTGGACAGTCAAACGGCCGCTCCGGTATTTTTCTCTCTCTCCGTGCAGGAGAAAGCTCCTTCGGCGCCGCCGTTTGACCGATCTGCCGCAGCAAAATTTCCCGGTCATATCCCGTCTGCTGAACGAGAACGCGCAAGTTGTTTTCCATCTCAATCGGACTTTTCACGTTCGCCAGCACGGCGCAAGCCCGCAATGCGTATTGCGTCATGCCATCCTGCCCGGACAAATCCAGTCCGTCCCTGGCGCGCAGCAAGCGATACTCCGTCGCGGTGTACCGCGGCAACGCCTCAAACCCCTCCAGGCCCTTTGCCTTGACAAAATCATCAGGATCCATTCCCTCCGGATAATCCAATACCTTTGCGGGCAATTCCTGTGCGTCAAAGATATCCAGCGCGCGCAGCGCAGCCTTTTGGCCGGCTGCATCGCCATCGTAACTAATCCATACCTCCGGCACATATCGCTTGATGAGCTTGGCCTGTTCCTCTGTCAACGCTGTTCCCAACGTTGCGATGACGCCCAAGACACCGGCCCTGCGCAAAGAAACCACATCCATGTAGCCTTCCACCAACACCATTCTGCCCAGGCCACGTTCTTTCTTCGCCAGATTCAAGGCATATACGCCCAAACGCTTGTTGAATACGGGCGTATCCGGCGTGTTGAGATATTTGGGCTGCTGATCGCCCATAGCCCTGCCGCCGAATCCAAGGATTTTGCCCTGCGGATTGATGATTGGAAAAATAACCCTGGAGCGAAACATGTCGTGAATCCGATCGTCTTTGCGGACGATCAGACCCGCTTTTTCCAAAACCTCCGGTTCAAAGCCCTGCTGCGACAGATAACGATACAGTCCGTCCCATGATTTGGGAGACGCGCCCAAGCCAAACCTGCGAATATCCCGGTCGTCCAAGCCGCGCTTGGTCAAATAGGTCAAGGCCTCCGCGCCTTCGTCCGTCCAAAGAAGCGAATGATAAAACTTCGCGGCCAGCAAATTGGCCTCGAAGATTTTTTCCCGCAAAGAATCATCCCGGCGAGATCCGGCGGAGGCGCCATCGTCCTCCGGAAGCGCCATGTGTACGCGCTCCGCCAAATACTTCACGGCCTCAGAAAACTCCATCCGCTCCATTTCCATGACGAACTGGATAACGGTGCCGCCCTTGTGGCAGCCGAAGCAATAATACAATTGCGCCTCGGCATCAACACTGAAGGACGGCGTTTTTTCGTTATGAAAGGGACAGCAGCCCCAATATCGCTTTCCCTTCTGCTTGAGCGGCACATAACCCGAAACGATCTCCTCCAGATTCGCTCGTGAACGGAGCTCGTCCAACCAAGCATCGGAAAACCTCACTGCCATCCCCTGCACCTTTCCTATTTATAATAAAGAATTCTACACAATTCGGCAGTTTCCTGCTCGTTTCCGATATTTTTTTCGTTTTTCGCATTCTTTCGGCGACAAAATCCCCATGGAACATTCTTTTATTATATACAACGCGGGCCCGAAAAAAACCTTTCAGCAAATAAACATTTCACAATAAAATAAACTACGCCTTGAACCTGTTTTCAACAACCGCATACCATGAAAGCATAGAGCAATCGGAGGGATCGCTGTGAGCTTTATTGTATGCAAATTCGGAGGCAGCTCCGTTGCGGATTCCGCGATGTTTCAGCAGGTTGCGCGGATTTTGAAGAAAGATCCTTCAAGGCGCTACATTGTGCTATCCGCGCCAGGGAAGCGTGATTCCCGGGATAAAAAGATTACAGATCTGCTGTATCGCTGCCATGCCGTCAGACACAACCCCACGGATTTCGAGGCCGAATACTCGCGAGTGCGCGAACGCTTTTTGGAAATCGCCCGCGCTTTTTCTCTTGAATCCCACATGGAACAATGGTTGGCGGAATCGCAGCCATTGTTGTTGTCGGATGCGGATTCCGCAGCAAGCCGGGGCGAATACCTGTGCGCCCGGCTGTTTGCAGAATTCGCGTCGCTTCCCTTCGTGGACGCCAAAGAACTAATCTGCTTCGACGAGGGCGGTCAGTTGGACGAAGAAGCCAGTTATTCGGCCATTCGCAAAGCGCTTTCGAATCTGCCTTTCGCCGTAATTCCGGGGTTCTATGGCGCCATGCCGGACGGACGCCTTCGAACCCTGAAGCGGGGCGGCTCAGACGTAACGGGGGCCTTGGTCGCCCGGGCCATGGGAGCAGATTTATACGAAAACTGGACGGACGTCGATGGTGTTTTGACTGCCGATCCAAAACTGTTCCCCGACGCCGTTCCTGTAACACGCATCAGTTATGCGCAGATGGGCTTGCTCAGCCGCCTGGGAGCCAGCGTCCTTCATCCGGACAGCATCAAGCCGCTGTTCGACGCATGTATTCCCACACGCGTGCGCAACACAAGGCGCCCTTTGGCCCCTGGAACGCTGATTACCACAGAAAGCGGTGTCTCGGCCCCATGCGTTTCCGGAACCACAGGTCTTTCCATGCTCCGCGCATACGCTCCCGCAGAAGCATGCCTGAACAAACTGATGGGAAAGGTTCCCCTGGAAGGGATTTTTTCCGCCTACGACCGAACCGATCTTATCGTTCGAACATCGGAACTGTCCGTCATGCAGCATGCGCTCAGCGGCATCAATTGCACGCCGCCGCGAGGCGTGGCAGTCATCGCCGCCGTGTGGAATGGTCGCCCGCGTTTGGCCGACACGCTATGCAGACTGCTTTCCGGGTTAATCAGCGGCATTCAACATACGCAATCCGGCTGCCTATTGCTGCTCACCGGGGAAGAAACCTATCTGGAGGTTCTTACGCGCCTGCGCAACGAAATTCGCGGAATGCCCTCGCCGTCAGACGCTGCTTTCCCGCATGCCTTTCCATATGAAACCCCGGAAAACGTTCCCTCCATGCCCACGCCAATGAAGATCATCGGATGACGTTCGATCGCGTGCGCCTCCGTTTTATCTTTTTCCCCTTGACCGCAAAAAGATTCCACGCCGAGGTCATCAAAGCGCTCAAACACCGAATTGCGGAATTTGAACGAGAACCAGCCGAGAAAGGCTAAGAATCATGATCCCCCGGCTTCGCCGGGGGGTGCATGTGCGGGCAAAGCCCTAGAATGCCAGCAGCGCCTTCGCAGGCGCATATACACTCTGGACTCTGCGCAGGCTTGTCATTTACCGCCCGTGAAAGGCTGGCTTTCTCTTCCTTGCCGCCCTGAAAAGAGGCGTTGCCCTCCCCAAACATCGTCATCTGATCTCCCAACTTCTCTTCGTCCAACTGGTATCGGATGTACTCTGCAATCTTTTGTTTGTTCTTCAATGCAAGTGCAAAGGATGAGGCTCTGGTGTCGGGGGGCTGTAGATACGGTCTTTTGCTTTTCGTGATGCAGTTGCCAGACCGCATCTCTATGATCGCAAAAGGAGTTTTTCTTTCACATTCGCCGCTCAAGCTTCCCCGAACCCCTCGCCTTGCGTGGAGTTTTCTTGGTACAAAAACCCTCCGGACATAAGCGCGCGAACGCTGTCCGGAGGAGGCTCCCAGGAACATGCAATCTACTGCTATGTTCCAACAATCGGCCAACACGAAATTCAATATCCGCAGGTCCAACCATCAGGGCGAGCCGGAAGCCTTGCT
>JAQXRL010000294.1 GCA_029218505.1 Eubacteriales bacterium
GGCAGCCGGGTGGATGCATTTCGCATTCCCGTGGCGTATTGCACTTGGCAGCCGGATTTGCGGGAGCGGATGGAGGCTTGCGTGCAGGAGCTTCCGAAAGACTCGTCCATCGGCATGGGCTTTTATGGCGTGGGAAATCATGGCGGCGGACCCACGGTGGAGAATATCCGCTGCATTCAGGAAATGCAGAAGACATGGGATTTGGAGTTCTCGGATCCGGATCGTTTCTTCCGGGAATTGCGGGGGCAAAATCCCGTTCTGCCGGAAGTGGAAGGCGAGCTTTTGCACCATGCCAGCGGATGTTACAGCGCCCATTCCGGCGTAAAGATGTGGAACCGGCGCAGCGAAAATGCACTGCTGGCGGCAGAGAAGTGGAGCGTCATTGCGCAAAAGCGTTTGGCCAGAAGATATCCTGCGGAAAAACTGGACGCGGCCTGGAAACGCGTGCTGTTCAATCAATTCCATGATATTTTGGCGGGAACCAGCCTGGAATCCGCCTATGAAGATGCTCGAAACCAGTATGGAGAAGCGTTGGCCATTGCCCAGGATGCGGCGAATTCGGCCATGCAGGCCATTTCCTGGCGAATTGGAATTCCCATGGAGGACGGCGTGCAGCCCATCGTGGCCTTCAACCCCAATGCCTTTGATGCGGTGCAGCAATATTCGATGCAGATTGCATGCGCAAGCGGCGGAACGATGACGGATGCACAGGGGAAGCGCATTCCTTGCCAGTTGGCCGATCCTTCTCCGGCGGTTGGCGGCAGAAAGACGCTGTTGTTTGAAGCGGAAATTCCCGCCATGGGATATCGCCTTTTGAAATTCCGCCCGTGCGATGCCAGCGAAGCGCCGGTCAAGCAAGGCCTTGTGCTGGAAAACCAGAGGCTGCGCGCAGAGATTTCTCCGGAAACCGGCTTGCTGACCAGTCTGGTTCGGAAACTGCCCCATGGCGGCGCGGAGGAATGCCTGAACGGCGCATCTTCCCGCGGCGTGGTGATTCGGGATACGTCTGATACGTGGTCCCACGGCGTGTTCCGCTATCCGGATGTAGAGGGCGAATTCCGGCTGGACAGCGTTGTTAGAACCGAATCCGGGCCGGTGCGGGAATGTGTGGTGGCGCGGTTTTCGGATGGAAAATCCACGATGCTGCAAAAATACATGTTGTGGAGCCAGGCAGAAGCGCTGGAAATTTCCGTCTCCGTGGATTGGCATGAACACAGCCGCATGCTGAAGCTGGCGTATTTTCCCGCGGGCGATACGGCAAAAACCGCGGCGGAGATTCCGTTTGGCATGGCGGTTCGGCCGGCGGATGGCATCGAGTATCCCATGCAGACGTGGGTGCGCATGGGCGGACTCACCCTGATCAACGACGGAAAGTTTGCCTATGACGCGCAGGATGGCAGCTTGCGTCTGACGGTGCTGCGGTCTCCGCGATATGCCCACCATCATCCCTATGTGCCGTCGGAAGACAGCGATTTTCCCTTTATGGATCAGGGAGAGCAGCGCTTTACGCTGTGGCTGCGCCCCGGAACAGAGCAAACCAGCGCGCAGGCGTCCATGCTGGGCCAGCAATGGAATCAGCGTCCATATGCGTTGCTGGAAACCTTCCATCCGGGAACCTTGCCGGAATCGGATGGATATCTGTCCGTCACAGGCGCGCTTCTGACGGCAATGAAGCTGGCGGAAGATGGATCGTCCGACATGGTTTTGCATCTCTATGAGGCAAATGGCTGTGCGTCAGAGGCGGAAGTGCGAATTTTGGGCAAAACGTTCCGCTTGCATCTGCATCCATGGGAGATTGCAGCCCTTCGCATTGGAGAGGATGGCTGCCTGCAGCGGGTAAATCTGTTGGAGGAGCCTCTTGGAAAGGTGGAGAAATAATTGTGGATTATACGCAAATCAATGCGGATACCATCGATCGATGGGTGCAGGAAGGTTGGGAATGGGGCAAGCCGGTGACCAGGGAAGAGTGCGCCCGGGCCAGGGAAGGGATCTGGAATGTGGTGCTCACTCCAACGAAGCCCGTGCCAAAGGCCTGGTTTGGAGAAATTCAGGGCAGCCGCCTGCTGGGATTGGCCGCTGGCGGAGGACAGCAAATGCCGCTTTTCGCCATTGCGGGCGCGCAGTGTACGCTGATGGATTATTCGCCCAGGCAATTGGAAAGCGATCGCATGGTGGCCCGGCGGGAAGGCCTGGAGATTGAAATTGTGCGGGGGGATATGACCCGGAGATTTCCGTTTCCGGACGCCAGCTTTGATTTGATTTTTCATCCCGTATCCAATTGCTATGTGGAGGACGTGGAGCATGTATGGCGGGAGTGTTTCCGGGTGTTGCGGCCGGGAGGAAGGCTTCTGGCGGGTTTGGACAACGGCGTCAATTTTGCCTACGACAACGATGAAACGGCGTTGACGAACAAATTGCCCTTTAATCCCCTGAAGGACAAGGCGCTGCTGGAACAATGCATGCGGGATGACGACGGCATACAGTTTTCTCACACGATTGGGGAACAAATTGGCGGACAGCTTCGGGCGGGGTTCGTGTTGCGGGATGTATACGATGATACAAACGGCACGGGACCGTTGCACGACCACGGGGTTCCCACATTTTGGGCAACCTTTGCGGAAAAACCTGGATGCGTGTGAAAAAATGCTCCGGTTTTCCCTGGAAAGCCGGAGCATTAGACTGTCGAAAAACGCAGGGAGAGCACGAGCGGTCTTCGGGCCGCTCGAATTCCAATCGTGGACGGCGGCGTGAACGGCGACCGCGGGCGCTGATTTTTCCAGGGAGAAATCGCTGCCTTGCAGATTTTGCGGCCGGCATCCGCAGGATTTCAGCAAAATCTGGAGAGGACAGCTGTGGCGAGGGGAGCTTGCTTCCCCGACCTCCAGCTTTTCAAGAAGACTTTTTGGACAAACTGGTGCTCCGGTTTTCCCTGGAAAGCAGGAGCATTTTGGATGAAATACACATTTGAACGGTTGTTTTCTGCATGGCTTTTCTGCTTCTGAAATGATATCATGAGGATATTCCAAGGAAAGGCGGTGCATGCCATGCGGCTTTTGCCCACACGACAGATTCACCTGGATTTTCATACTTCCGAAAAAATTGATGGGATCGCTTCGGATTTTCATGCGGAAGAATTCGCGGAAACGGCGAAGGCGGCGCACATCAATTCCATGACTGTATTTGCCCGTTGTCACCACGGGTATTTGTATTATCATTCCAAGGCGTTTCCGGAGCGCGTGCATCCCGGTCTGACCAACGTCAACCTGTTGCCGGATCAGGTGCGGGCGCTGCATGCCCGGGGCATCAAGGCGCCGGTGTATATTACGGTGCAAACGGATTATTATTCCGCCACGCGGCATCCGGAATGGCTCATTCGCAAGCGCGACGGCGCTCATGAGGGCGGCCCCTTTACCGAGGCGGGCTTCTGTCAGTCTCTGTGCGTAAATACGGGATACATGGATTTTCTCCTGCGCCAGACGGGCGAAGTGATGGATTTGCTGGGCGATGCGTTGGATGGATTGTTCTTTGACATTGTGGGCATTCGGCCCTGCCTGTGCGCCGCATGCCGCAAGGAAATGCAGGAAACCGGCGTGGACATGAATGACGACGAACAGGTGCGCGCCTTTGCCAAAAAGAGCATGGATCGTTTCCGGACCCGTATGACGGATTTTGTGCGGCAGCGCAACGCGAATTGCACGATTTTCTACAATGCGGGGCATGTGGGGCCTTGCGCCCGGGACAGTGCGGACACGTTCACCCATTTTGAATTGGAAAGCCTGCCCAGCGGTGGATGGGGATATCTGCATTTCCCGGTAACGGCCCGGTATGCGCGAAAGCTGGGCAAGGACTGCATGGGAATGACGGGAAAATTCCACACCAGTTGGGGAGATTTCCATTCCCTGAAAAACCAGGCGGCGCTGGAATTCGAGTGCTTCCGGATGCTGTCTTTCGGCTTTGCATGCTCTGTGGGCGATCAACTGGAGCCTTGCGGGAAGTTGAATCCTGCGGTGTATCGCCTGATTGGGCGCGTATACGATCAGATAGAACAACGAGAGGCCTGGGCGCGGCCTTCTGTGGGCATGGCGGAGGCGGCGCTGCTCACCACGGAAAATCCCATATACGAACATCGCATGCCGGACAGCGTCATGGGTGCCTCCCAGTTGTTGGAAGAACTGGCCGTACAGTTTGACGTGCTGGATGAAACGATGGCATTGGAGGGATACCGGCTGGTAATTCTGCCGGATGATTTCACCGTTTCGCCCTCCTTCCGGGAAAAGCTGGAGCGCTATGTTCGTCAGGGAGGCAAGGTTTTGGCGTGCTTCCATGGCGGAATGGATGCGGAAAACCATTACGCACCCTGCCTGGGCGCGGAATATGCAGGCGATGCGGCGGTCTATCCGGATTTTGTGATTGCCCATGGTCCGTTGTGCGATGCGCTGGAGCCGGAAAACGAATACGTCATTTATTTGCAGGGAGCGCAAATTCAGCCCAAGGGCGGTCAAACGCTGTTGGAGGCCAGAGCGCCTTACTTCATGCGTTCCGGAGAACATTTTTGTTCCCATCAGTACACGCCGTCTGCCAAGGGCGCAGGGTACCCTGCCGCCATCGGCACGGAAAACACCGTGTTGTTCGCACATCCCATGTTCGGCCAGTATCGCAAAAACGCGCCCAACTGGGTCAAGAAACTGGTTGCCGCGGCGATCGAACGGTTGTTGCCCCAGCGCCTGGTGCGGCATGATGGGCCGTCCACCTTGTCGGTGCAGTTGCTGGATCAAAAGGAGCAGGGCAGGGCCTGCCTGCATGTGCTTTCCTACATTCCCGTGCGCAAATGTGCGGAAATTGACATTGTGGAGGAACGCACCGTGCAGCGCAACGTTCGCTTCCAGGTGAACCTGGACCGGCCCATCGCCTCTGCACGCCTGGTGCCGGAAAACATTCCCCTGGACGTTGCAGACGGCGCATTTACGGTGCCGGAGATCAACGGTTATCAAATCGTGGAACTGACATATCAGGCGGAAAAGTAGCGGAACACCTTTCGCAACGACGAAAACGAGGGGCACAACGAGCGGTATTACCCCCGGGTTTGGGCAAACCGGGCGCGCCGGCGGCGACTTGCTGGAAATTTATTCGGGAATGGGACACAGGCAAACTGCGCCTGGAATGTCCAGCGCGTCTTTCAGCGCGCCGGAGGCATCCATCCATGCTACGCCGCCGCGGTTTTGCTGCGCCAGCAGATAGCCGCCATCCTGCAATTGGAAGTCCCGGGGATATTCTCCGGGCGTCGGAATGGTGCGCAAAAAGCGCAAGGCCCCGTCTTCGGATTTCTCAAAAACCGCGATGCTGTCATGACCACGGTTGGATACGTATACATGGTTTGCATCCATGCGAACAGCTGCGGCACTGTTGTTTTCACCGGCGCCATCCGGCACAGTGGGCAAAATTTGCTTGAGACGCCATTGTCCTTGCTCCGCTTCGTATCGGGAAATCCAGCCCGTCAATTCTCCAACCAGATAGAAGCGATTCGGCCCGTCGAAGATCAGATGCCGGGGGCCTGTGCCGGGCGTTCCGGGAATGGCCGTCTGGTGTTCCAGGGTTCCGTCCTCCAAACGACGATAAACGACCACTTGATCCGCGCCCAAGTCGCACGCAAAAACTTCGCGGCTTTCGGGGCGAAACACGATTTGATGGGCATGCGGGCCGGTCTGCCGCTTTGGATGGATGCTATGGCCGGCGTGCTGGAGAAATTGACAACGTGGCTGGATGCGTCCGTCCGCCAGCGGGAACACGGCAATCGAACCGTCCGTATAGTTGGCCGCGTACAGATGCGTTTCCTCCTCGTCCAGTGCCAAATGGCAACAGGAAGCGCCGCCGGTTTCCTGTCTGGAAAGCAAGGTGAGGGTGTTTTCATGCCACGCGAAGCTGGCCACGCAGCCTTGGTCGTCCTCGCCCCAGGAACCTGCGACATAGAGGATGGGACGGCGGAGCGAAGCGTGAAGCCAGATGGGGTTGTCCACCGCGTTCGTGGCAGAGCGCAAATTCAAATGGCCGTGATGGCATTCGATGAGCGCGATGCCGGGGCCTCCAAGGGATGTGTATGTACCGACAGCAAAGAGCATGGAATCCTCCTTCCCAAAACCCGGGTTTTTCGCTTGCGGGCAATCTGTTTTGATGGAACGAGAATATCATATCATAAAAGCGGCCGAAATGGAAGCGTTTGCGAACACAGAAATTCTTCGCCGAACGAAATACCGGGCCGTTTCTGCCGGCAGCGTCAAGACAGGTCGGGTCCGGAAATTCCCGCAAGATCGCGCAGTTGCTGCGGCGTAGATCCGGTGAGCCGTTTGACATAGCGGTTGAAGTATGATCTGCTGTTGAAGCCCAGCGATTCGGCGATTGTGTTGAAGGAAAGGCTGGCATCCGAGATCAGTGTCTGCAATTGCCGGATTTTCAGTTTTGCGATATAGCCGCTGATCTGTTCACCGGTTTTTTCGTGAAACAACCGGGAAAGGTAAGCAGGATTGTAGCCGACCAGGCAGGACAAAACATTCAAGGAAAGATCACTGTTCAGGTGCGATTGGATATATCCCGTGATTGTGTCGATCACGGAGTGATTGCACATTTCTTCGTCTATGCCGGATTCAGGCAGCAAGTGAATGAAGCCGTTGGTTTCGCCGCATACGGCTTCGACGAACCGATTGATGCGCAGATACTCACTGTGCAAATTGCAGGTTTGCTGGTTTAACGCGCATAGGACAAAAGAGTTTTCCTTGTGAAACGCTTCGGCAAAGTGCTCCTGGGCCAATTCCAGCGCGCCGAAAAGAGAGGAGATTGGTGCGTTGGGCCGCATCAGCAGAAACAGATTGCCGTCAATATGACAGGAAGCAATGGTTTCCGCCCGATGCGAGACCTGATCCCGAACCAGCCATTCCAGGGAAGAGAGATGCTCTTCCGTGTCCTGCGCCACCGCGCAGATGAGCCAAAGTTCGCCCGAATCAATGCCCAATAAATGAAGAAGCTGCCGCGTTTGTTCTTCGCCCCGTTTGATGAGCAACAAACTGAGCAGCAGTTGGGCGTTCAATTCGCCGCGCTGAAACGCGTTTGGCGGCAATTCCAGTGCTTGTGTTCGCTTTTCTTCCAATAAAGCTACGATGCGCCCAACTTCTTCCAGAAGGCGTTCGTCAGATTCCGTCTTCAGCAAAAAGGCCTTTACGCCTACGTGAATGGCCTCATAAGCGCTTCCAAAATCATCATAAGCGGTGAGCAGCATTGCCATGCATTCGGGCCACAGCGTTCGGGTGCGCTTGACCAGTTCCAGGCCGCTCATGCCGGGCATGCGAATGTCGGCCAAGAGGATATCAATGCGCGTGGTGGTGAGGATGGATAGAGCTTCTTCTCCGGAAAATGCGCGATATACTTCCATGTTCCATTGATGTTGACATTGCAAAAGAGCCGCCACGGATCCAACGATATAGCTTTCATCATCAACGACCAACACGGTGTATAATTGCATGTTCGGTTTCCTCCTCTGTTGGGCATGGCAGCAAAACCGTCACCCGCAAGCCGCCAAGGTCGCTTTGCGTCAACTGCAAACCGTAAGGAACGCCAAATTTCAAACGAATTCGGCGGTGAATGTTCATAAGTCCGGTGGTCTTGCCTTCGGGAGAGGCCAGATCCAGATTTAAGGAAAGCGCCGCGGATGGCGGTTCCAACGCGCTGTTTTCAAACAAAATGCGCAGTGCATTGTCCTGGAAAACCCGCGTGCGCACGGTCATTGCGCCGTCCGTATGCTGAATGCCGTGGGCGAACATATTTTCCAAAATGGGCTGGAAAATCAGCCGCGGAACTTCCATGGATCCGATGCGCGATGGGATTTCCGCAAGATCCAGCGTGAGGCGATCCTCATGCCGTTGCTTTTGCAGCATGAGATAATTCATGGCATGGGCGTATTCATCCTTGATAAGAGCCATCTGGGCGCTGGGATAGGTGATATACTGAAAGTATTCTCCTAGATAGCGGCATGTGGCACGGGCCGCATCGCTGTCTTCATCATCCACCATGCGTTCCAGCATGAAGAAGGTGTTGTAAAGAAAATGGGGGTTGATTTGCGCTTGCAGCTGCTTAAACTCGATTTGCTGCGCATACACCTTTTGCTCGTACAGGGTTTGCATGGCATCGCTCAAATGGGCGGCCATTTGATTGAACCCCTCAATCAACTGCAGCAATTCGCTGGGGCCTTTCGCCTCTACGCGGGCGTCCAACGAACCTGCCTGAATGGCCTTGTATCCGTTCAACAGGTTGCGAAGCGGATAATACACAATGCGCCGCATGATAAAAGCGTATGCGGCCAGAAGGACGATGCTCAAAATTGCATACGCAACAAAGAGCGTATTGAGCGCGTAGGAAGTAGCGTCCAAAATCGAAGAAGGCACCAGATTGATGAGCGTCAATCCATATCGCGTGTCTGAAGCGGAAAACGCCTGGTATGTGCCGCTTTCCATGGGGATTTTTGTGTCGTTTTTCACGGCATGCCCGGCAAAATAGGACATGGCTTCCTCCGTTCCCGCCACGCATTGCCCGTCAAACAGGATCAGGCAATTCCCGGCGAACACCTTTTCCTCCGCCATAGAGCGCAATTGTTCCGCGGACAACCAGACGCGCAAAAGGATGATTGCGTCGCTGGAAGACGAAGGCCTGGAGGGATATGTGAGCGTCAGCATGAGCTGATCTTCCGCGAAAATGAGCGAATTTGCGCTGTATTCAAACAAAGCGCCGGTTTCCGTCAGCGTGCGGTATTCGGTGTTGCCGACCGAAAACCCCAGCGTGGGATAATATACGCGGATGTCCAAAATTGCGTCGTTGCTGAACCTGATCCAGGATAATTCCTTCATAATATCGCGCAGATTGATCCATTGCCGGCTGGGCTTTCCCTGCACCAGGCTGTTGAACGGCTGCCGAAGATTGGAGCCGCTGTTTTGCAAATACGCATATACCCGTTGATAGATGGTGTCGATCTGGGCGGAAAGATGCTCTGCGGCGCCGTTTAGCGCGCGCTGGCTCTTTTCAATGGTGTTTTGCCGAACCACCTGTGTGCCGCGCAGCAGGATGCTTCCGCCAATAATCTGTACCGGAATCAACAACAGCAGGAACAGAATCAGCATCTGCGTATACAGGCCGGAGGAATGAAAGAAATGCTTCGTTTCCGATTCCTCCTTCCATGATATATGACAAAATTGCCATGTTGCTATTATAACAGGAGGAAAACATAGCGTCAATTGGCAAAAAGGAGCAAAGATACGATTTAACAAAACATGTAAATATAGTTCAAGGGCAATCTAAAGAAAGTTCAATGACAAAGCGGAAAGGCGTATGCTAGAATATGAATATCAAAATGAAGGAGGGAACAATTATGGCAAAAAAACTGTTTATCCTGGCGCTTACGTTGATTTTGACGCTGACGTCCGCGGCCTTTGCGGAAGGGGAGACGGTGGACTTTGCGTCCATGGAGGGCGTGATCGCCTACGACGAACCCGTTCAAATTACCTTTTCCCGCGCGGTGGATTCCACCACGAAGATCGACGAATCCGATCCGCGCATGAAGTCCTATTCCGAGAATATCTGGACCACGACCTTCAAGGAAGCTCTGAATATCGACCTTAGCTATACCTGGATTGCCACGGACGAAGACAGCAACAACGCCAAATGGGGCGCGGCCATTGCCAGCGGCGATCTGCCGGATGCGGCAAACGTGTCTGACGAGGTATACAAGCAACTGCTGGATGCCGGCCTGGTCATGGACATGACGGACATTTACGAGGCCGAGGCCAGCGAGCTGTATAAGAGCCTGAATACGCCGGAGATTTTGGACAACCTGACCACCGGGGGCCGCATGTACGGACTGCCGCTGCCTGGAAATAAGTACATCGGCAACGCCGTGCTGTTTGTGCGCACCGATTGGATGGAGCAGCTGAATCTGGAACTGCCCAAGACCATCGACGATGTTGTGAACATGGCCCGCGCCTTCAAGGAAGCGAAGCTGGGCGGCGAGGACACCATTGGCCTGATGTTTGCGGATGGCGCCAGCGTGACCGACGGCCGGCTGCAGGGCTTCATGAACGGCTATGGCGCGTATCGGAACATATGGGTGGACGTGGATGGCAAGCTGGCGTGGAGCAATACGCTGCCGGAGATGCGGGAAGCGCTGCTGGCGCTGCAGGCGTTGTATGCCGAAGGACTGATCAACCAGGATTTCGCCGTAACCAACGGCACCGTGGCCCAGGAAAACGTGGCCAGCGGCAAGTGCGGCATCTTCTACAGCACCGACTATGCCGTGACCATGTCCATGCAGGCTGCGGTGGAACTGGATCCCAACGCTGATTTTGTGTGCGTGGGCATTCCGGGTCTGACGGAGGATGCGGAAACCAAGATTCAAACCGGCGCGATCAAGGCAGGCAAGCTGTTTGTCAACGCCAATTGCAAGCATCCCGAAGCCATCGTCCGCATGATCAATCTGCATTGCGCCGTGTCTCTGACGGGCGACGAGGAACTGTACAAAGCATTCGAAAACGATACGGAGATTGATGCACAGTGGTACAAGTTCCTGCCTTGGGGAGGGAACCACCTGCAGTCCGCCATGAACGATATCGGCTATGCAAACGATATTCGCATGAGCCAGGACGCCGGTCATTACGTCGGGGATTTCCCGAATATGAAAGCGTAAGCTCACCGCCGCAGCCGCCGTTTGAATTTACAACCCTTATAGGCATATCGGTGTAGCTTTTGTATATATATTTAGAACCGGTAACAGAATAAACATATCTGTTGTCAAACACGTCCCAAATTCCGAGTGTGTCAATGTTTGTATCGGTAAACTCTCTTGAGCGCCCTTTTATAATAAAGAACCGATATTTGTCACCCTGCATATCTAT
>JAQXRL010000295.1 GCA_029218505.1 Eubacteriales bacterium
ATTCTATTTCTTATTATACCATGTTTACCATTCTTTTGCAACGCCAGAAGAAACGGATTCATCCTTAACATATGCATAACCTGCAAACACACAGACATGCAATGCAAATCTGCTATCCTGAAAGAAAACGCGATGGAGTGACGCGCATGCGATATGATCTTGTCATCTTTGATTTGGATGGTACGATTCTCAATACACTGTACGATTTGCGTTCCGCTCTGAATGCAGTGCTGGCGCAGGAAGGTTTTGAACAACATTCCTTGGAAGAAGTTCGGCGATTTGTGGGCAACGGCGCGGCAAAACTGATTGCGCGCGCGCTTCCTGCAGGAACTTCCGCGGCATGTCAGGAAGATGTTTTGCGCAAATTCAAGGAATTCTATTCGCGCAACGCGAATCTGAATACGATTCCCTATCGCGGCGTTCCGGAAATGCTGTCGTCTTTGAAGGCGGCAGGCATCGCCTTGGCCTGCAATTCCAACAAATTCGACGGCGCGGTCTATGATTTGTGCCAGACCCACTATCCAGGCATGTTCTCCCTGTGTATGGGAGACTTGCCGGATCGGCCCAAAAAGCCCGATCCCTATGCGGCAAATCGCATCATGGAAGAGCTTCGCGTATCCAGGGAAAGAACGCTGTATGTGGGCGACAGCGATGTGGATTTGGCCACCGCGAAAAATGCGGGCGTGGACGGCGCCTGGGTTACATGGGGCTTTCGCAAACCTGGGGAAATTTGCATTCCGAAAGAAACGCCCGTTTTTGACGTCCCTGAAGCCCTGACCAGATACATTCTGGAGACCTAATGACAAACCGGCCGCGCCTGTCTTTTGCACAGACGGAGCCGGTTTTTCGTCGAAGCGGATCAGGCGCGCCGTTTGCGATATACAAAGCGGCCTTGCACCAGAAAACTGACGGTAAACAGCACGACTTCCACAAGAAGCTTGGATGGAATCAGCGGCCAATTCAGCGGAATGGTAAGCAGGCGAATGAGATAGTAATTTGCGCAGAGGATCGCAATCGCCAAGCCGGCATATTTTGCCGCGGAAGCGACAACGCTTTCGTTTCCTTGGAACACCAGCGAACGATTCACCAAAAAATTTATGCTGGCGCTGATCACGCGCGCGCCCACGACGCTCACCAGCAACGACAATTCCTCTCCCAGTCCGCGGGTGATCAATTTCAGAAGCAGCAGCATGACGAAATCAATGCCAAAGGAAAGCAGAGACGATCCTGCAAATTTCAGCAGACATGCGTAAATCTTCATGCTGTCCCGAACAGGATGAAAATGGGACGATGCATTGTCGTCTATGTACACGGTTTTGATGGTCACTTCGTCAATTTTCATGCCGTTTCGCGCAGCCCACAAAAGCATGTTGATTTCATATTCGTATCGTTCGCCGGGGACGGAAAGAAATTTTGCCATGGCATCCCGGCCAAACGCACGCAATCCCGTTTGGGTATCATATACTTTTGCGCCGCAGGCAATCGTGAATACCTGACGGGTAATGGCGTTGCCCCAACGGCTCTTGAAGGGGACATTCCCGTCAAAACGGCGGCTGCCCAACACCAGGTTTTCCGGGTTCTCTTGGGATTTTTCCGTCACGCGAAGAATATCTTCGTATTTGTGCTGACCATCCGCGTCTGCGGTAACAGCGCGTTCGCATTGCGGCATGTTCTCCAGCACATGGCGAATGGCTGTCTTCAGCGCTGCTCCCTTTCCCCGGTTCTCCGAATGGCGCAAAAGCGTCGCGCCCTCCGGCAGCGCGGCAAATACGCGTTCAAATTCCGGCCCGCTTCCATCGTCCACCACCACCGGCAAAAAATCCGGGTTCTGACGAAATTGTTCCAACAGGGCAATCAGCTTCATGTCCGGCTTGTACGCCGGAATAATCAGCGCTGTCTTCATGTATCTCGTTCCCTTCGATTCTACATCAGGAATGTATCAACCAGGTAAATCAGCGCCAGATGCGCGGGATAGAACAGATAAAACACCCATTTATTCATGCGAAGATGCGTCCGAATGGGCAAATAAATCAGTGGCAGGGCCAAAACTGCAAACATTTGCGAACCAAACCGAACGTCAAACAGCGTAAAGCCGCTCCCCTGCAAGCCCCACCAAATCATATATGCCGCTACAACCGGGAAGGAAATGAGCGGATATGCGCAGAACAGATAAAACAGCGTCATGAGAATGATGCCGCGAATCCCGTAATCCAGGCTTGCCTGCGCAAGATAGCAAAACAGGACAATCGCGACGGAAAGAACCAGATGCTTTTCCCGAATGGTCCATATCAGGATCATTCCCAGACTAAGCGACAGCAAGATGCTGGGATGATTCCAGCTTCCCGTATAAAATTGCAACGCCGCCCGGACGGGATGTTCCGCGAAGGATACCGAATACATGCTGGGAACGGTGTGCCCCAGCGCCACCGCGTACAAGGGTTGAGAAATCAACGCCAGCAGCACAATGCGCGTCAGATAGCGAAGGGGATTTTTTGTATAAACACACCCCACCGCCAAGCAATACGCATACAAAGGAAAAGCAATGCGGCCAATGACACGCAAAACATAATACTGCGGAAACAGCATCTTGCCCGCATGATCGATCAACATTGTCGCCATTGCAATTAGCTTTAGCAGATTTGTATCGGTATTCAGCTTTACTTCCCTGGCCGCAAAAGGCCAGGGAATGCTCACGTTCAGTTTTTCCGTTGCCGCAGTCTTTGCCATGTTCGCGCATCAGCCTTCCAGCGCCATTTTTGCCAACAAGATGGAACCCACGGCGCCCGCATTGTCGCCCAACGCCGGCGGCACGATATAGGTGTCCATGTGTTCAATGATTGCAGGATGGGACACATACCCGTTTAGCTTGGCCAATGTCCGCTCCCGAATTTTGGGGAACAAATGCGTCTGGTGCATCACGCCGCCGCCCAGCACAATG
>JAQXRL010000296.1 GCA_029218505.1 Eubacteriales bacterium
AAATCCCCTTTCCGGGGATTCAAATTGCGTTCTGTTAGCACTTGTACAATTGCGACAGCTTGTTCTTCGCATTGAAGTCATATCGTCCATGTGGCTCCATATCTTTTGCGAAAGTGATTTCTTTTCCACCCCCAGCTGAACTGGGGGATTGTTAACGCCTGTTCGGTTTGCAAAAACGACGCTCCGGAGAAATCGCGTTCTCCGGAGCGTTTTGCGTTATTCGTGAAAGATTTCGGAAAGCGAATGGACTTCGCCCTTCAGGCCGGGCATGGGCATTTCGCGGATTTTGATCACGCGCTCCAGGTTCATGACGTCCTGCATGGGAATCGTCTTGGCGTTGCCCAAAATCTTTGCAACCAGGATGCTCTTGGCGGCCGCTTCCATCATTTCCAGGAATTCTACCGCGCGCCATACGCCTTCGCCGCTGACCATCAGCGCGCCGTGGTTTTCCATCAAAAATCCGTTGGACTTGGTGATGACCGCGTCAAAGCGTTCGGCCAACTCCTCGCTGAGCGGCTCGGCATAAGGCACCATCACCATGGGGCCAACCTCAATGACCGGCTCCGGCAAGAAAGGCTTCTGCATCCAGTCGCCCCCGGCAATGGCAAAGCCCGTCAGAATGGGCGGATGCGCATGCACAACGCCCTTTACGTCCGGACGGTTGCGAAGAATGCGCGTGTGGAAGGGCCATTCGCCGGTGGGTTTGCGGCCGGGCTTGGCATACAGCACCTTGCCGTCCATGTCCACGGCACAAATGTCTTCGAAGGTGATGGATTCCTTGGCCACCTTTGTGGGCGTAATGAGAATGACGTTGTCGTCTACTCGCAGGGACAAATTGCCGCCCTGGGATGTAACAAAACCTTTTTCCGCAATGCGGTTAGCGCTTTTTACGATTTCTTCGATCTGTTCCCGGTATTTTTCCTGAAATGCATTCATGCGTTTCCCTCCAGTTTGCGTGTTTCCCGCGTGTATTCCATGCCTATTGTACACCCGTTTTTCCCGCTTCGCAAGGTCTTTCCTGTCAAAACCGGCATCTTTTCCGGATTTCAGCAAAAAATCCGGAATTTAACACGATTTTTTTTCATGAGCTATTGACAAAATTCTGTGGGAGTGGTATCTTATCCACAGATGTTAGCACTCGATGCGATTGAGTGCTAACATCTCCCGGAAGAAAGGAGGCGGCACAATGACGTTGAACGACAGAAAATATCTGATTCTGCAAACGATCATTGACGACTATATTTCCACGGCGATTCCGGTGGGATCTCGCACGATTTCGCGGAAGTCCGGCGTAGGCTTTTCTCCCGCGACCATTCGCAACGAGATGAGCGACTTGGAAGAATTGGGTTATTTGGCCCAGCCGCACACTTCCGCGGGGCGAGTTCCGTCCTACAAGGCGTATCGTTTGTATGTAGACCGGCTTTTGAAGGTGGCAAAGCTGCCAACGGAAGAAAAGGAACGCATGCAGGAGCATTTGCAAACCCGTGGCGCGCAGGTGGAGGCAATTATTCAGCGCGCGGCCAGCGTGATTTCCGATGCGACCCAATATGCGTCGGTGATTGTGACGCCGAAGCTGAGCACGTTGCGAATCAAGCATGTGCAGATCGTTCCGGTGACGGACGACATGGCTTTGCTGATTATTGTAACCAATGCGGGCATTGTTCGGGATGCGACCATTACGATTCCTCCGGGCATGACGCCGGATATTCTGTACAGCATTTCCCGAATGCTTACAGAACAGTTGGCCGACAAGCCCATTGAACAGGTGCGTCAAGTGTTTGCGGAGCTTTTGCGGGACATGAGCCAAAACCGCCGGTTGATCGCCGAAGCCATGCAGGTGATCGAGGATAAAATGGAAGAAGGCGACGCCAGCGAAGTCGTGGTGGGCGGAAGTTCCAATTTGCTGAACTATCCTGAGTATAGCGACGTGGAAAAGGCGCGGAATTTCCTGGCGGTGATGGAATCCAAGGATATGCTGCGCAAATTGGTTGGCGGAGCGAGCGGCATGGAAGTTACCATTCGCATTGGGCCGGAAAACGACATTCCCCAGATGCGGGATTGTTCGGTCATTACCGCCAGTTACCGCGTAAGCGACCATTCGATGGGCACCATGGGAATCATTGGTCCCACCAGAATGAACTATAACAGGGCGATTTCGGTGCTGCAATACATGGGCAGAGCGCTCAGCGAACTGCTTTCCGACCGATGACGCCCGGGCAATCGAAGAAAGGAAGCGCGAAATGAAGAAAAAGGACAAGGCGCCGGAGACGATGGAGGAACAGCAGGACGTACAAACGTCCCAGGAACCGACGGAAGAAGCGCAGCCCCAAGAGGAGGAGCGTTCCATCGAAGAATGGCGTCAGGAACTGGAAGAGGCGGTTTCCCAGCGGGACGCGGCGAGAGCCGCTCTGGATGCCGCGAAGAAGGAACGTGACGATTATCTGGATTCCCTGAAGCGGTCTCAGGCGGATTTCCAAAATTTCCGCCGCAGGAATCAAACGACAAGGGCGGAGGGGTATTCGGACGGCGTTTGTGAAACGTTGTTGGCGGCGCTTCCCACCATCGATAACCTGGAGCGCGCGCTGGACGCGGCGAAAAATGCCGGCGAAAATGAATCGCTGATCAACGGCGTTCAGATGACGTTGACGCAGTTCCTGGAAAGCATGAAGAAATTCGGCCTGGAAGAAGTTCCTGCAAAAGGCGAGAAATTCGATCCTGAATTGCACAACGCCGTCATGCGGGAAGAAGGTGGGGAGCCCGGCATGGTGCTGGAAGTTCTCCAAAAGGGTTACCGGGTAAAGGACAAAATCATTCGTTACGCGATGGTGAAAGTCAGCGCGGAATGATTTCAAATACATCTATGGTGGACACACAGATTCGAGCATGAACAGCTTTTGAGGAGGATATGATTATGAGTAAGATTATCGGCATTGACCTTGGCACTACAAATTCCTGCGTGGCCGTGATGGAGGGCGGCGAGCCCACGGTGATTGCCAACGCAGAAGGCAATCGCACCACCCCTTCCGTTGTGGCGTTTGCAAAGAATGGAGAACGTTTGGTTGGACAGGTTGCAAAGCGTCAGGCGGTTACCAATCCGGAGCGCACCATCATTTCCATTAAGCGGGAAATGGGCAGCAACTTCAAAGTGAATATCGACGACCACAGCTACACGCCGCCGGAGATTTCGGCCATGATTTTGCAGAAGCTGAAGGCGGATGCGGAAAGCTATTTGGGCGAGAAGGTAAGCAAGGCGGTCATTACGGTGCCTGCATATTTCTCCGATTCCCAGCGCCAGGCGACCAAGGATGCCGGACGGATTGCGGGCCTGGAAGTGGAACGCATCATCAACGAGCCTACGGCTGCGGCGTTGGCGTATGGCCTGGATAAAGGCGAGGCGCACAAGATCCTGGTGTATGACCTGGGCGGCGGCACATTCGACGTTTCGCTGATGGAAGTCGGCGACGGCGTGTTTGAAGTGTTGGCCACCGGCGGCGATACCCATCTGGGCGGCGACGACTTTGACAATCGCCTGATCGACTATATTGCCGACGAGTTCAAAAAGGAAAACAACATTGACCTGCGTCAGGATCGCATGGCGTTGCAGCGCCTGAAGGAAGCGGCCGAGAAGGCCAAGATTGAATTGTCCGGATTGATGAGCGTCAATGTGAATTTGCCGTTTATCACCGCGGACGCGACCGGCCCCAAGCATTTGGATTTGACCATTACCCGCGCCAAGTTCAACGAACTGACCCGCGATTTGGTGGAAAAGACCATTGGCCCGATGAACCAGGCGTTTAAGGATGCAGGCGTTTCCGCGAAGGACATCGACAAGGTAATCCTGGTGGGCGGTTCTACCCGAATTCCCGCCGTTCAGGAAGCGGTGCAGCGCGTGACGGGCAAGGAACCCTACAAGGGAATCAACCCCGACGAGTGCGTGGCCATTGGCGCGGCGATTCAGGCCGGCGTGCTGGGCGGCGACGTGAAAGACGTCATCCTGTTGGATGTTACGCCGTTGTCTCTGGGCATCGAAACCATGGGCGGCGTGTTCACCCGGTTGATCGACCGCAACACCACCATCCCCGTAAAGAAGAGCCAGACGTTCTCCACCGCTGCGGATGGTCAGACCTCTGTGGAAGTGCATGTGCTGCAGGGCGAGCGGGAAATGGCCGCTTATAACAAGACGTTGGGTCGCTTCCAGCTGACCGGCATTGCGCCCGCGCCTCGCGGAGTGCCGCAGATTGAGGTAACGTTCGATATTGACGCCAACGGCATTGTGCACGTTTCCGCAAAGGACATGGGCACCGGCAAGGAGCAGTCTATCGCCATTACCGCTTCTTCCAACCTGTCCGAAGAGGAAATCAAGAAGGCTGTGAAAGAGGCGGAGCAGTACGCGGCGGAGGATAAGAAAAACAAGGAGGCCGTGGAAGTCAAAAACCAGGCGGACAGCCTGATTTATCAGACGGAGAAAACCATGGGCGAAATGGCAGACAAGCTGGATCCGGCGGACAAGAGCATGCTGGAGAGCGAGCTTGCCGAGTTTAAGAAGGTGCGGGAAGGCGACAACCCCGAAGCCATCAAGAGCGCCATGGAAGCCTTCAGCAAGAAGACGTACGACGTGTTCGGCAAGATCTATCAGCAGCAGGCCCAGCAGGCCCAGCCGCAGGATGGTCAGGGCGGAGCGAACGTGAATGACGACGGCACCGTGGAAAGCAGCTTTACGGACGACAACCCGTAAACTTGACGTGAAAATCACAAAGGGTTCGAAGGAATTCGACCCTCGCGCAAAGAAATCATAAAAGCTGGATATCGCAGGGCGGGGAAAAATCCCTGCTCTGCGATTGCGCGATTGATTCCAGCAGTTGAACATAGAGGAGAATTCATATGGCAAAGCGGGATTATTACGAGGTGTTGGGCATTGATAAAAATGCGGACGATGCCGCCATCAAGAAGGCATACCGTACGCTTGCAAAGAAATATCATCCCGACGTCAATCCCGGCGACAAGACGGCGGAGGAGAAGTTTAAGGAAATCAACGAAGCATATTCCACGCTGTCCGATCCCCAGAAGCGCGCCCAATATGACCAATTCGGCCCGGACGGTCCTCAGGCTTCCGGATTTGGCGGCGGCGGCTTTTCGGGAGATTTTGGTGGCTTCGGCGGATTTGACGATATTTTTTCGTCCTTCTTCGGCGGCGCAAGCCGGGGCGGCGGCGGCAGCCGCAATTATGGACCTGCGCCGGGCGAAGACCTTCGCTATGATTTGACGATTTCCTTTGAAGAAGCGGCAAAAGGCTGCGAAAAGGAAATCAATCTGGTGCGGGATGAAGAATGCGAAACTTGCCATGGAACCGGCGCAAAGCCCGGAACAGAGGCCAAAACATGCCCCAACTGCGGCGGCAGCGGCACCGAGCGCGTGGTATCGAACACCGCCTTTGGGCGGATTCAGACCCAGCGCACCTGTTCCAGATGCCACGGGCAAGGGCATATCATCGACGATCCGTGTCCCAAATGCAAGGGCAGGGGAAAGGTGCGCAGCAGCAAGCGCAGAACGGTGAAAATTCCTGCCGGCATTGACAACGGGCAGGTGTTGACCATTCGCGGTCAGGGCGGTTTGGGCGAGCGGGGCGGCCCCAACGGCGATTTGCTGATCGTGATTACGGTTCGGCCCCATAAAATATTCAAACGGCGGGAGTTTGATTTGTATCTGGAATTTCCGCTTACCCTTACCCAGGCGGCGTTGGGCGCAGAATTGGACGTTCCAACGTTGGAAAAGCCCGTGAAATACAAATTCCCCGAAGGAACCCAGCCCGGGCAGACCTTTGCGATTCGCGGAGAGGGCATACGGCGGTTAAACGGTTCCGGGAAGGGCGATTTGTACGTGACGGTAAACGTAGAGGTGCCCAAGCGCTTGACCGAGAAGCAAAAGGATTTGCTCAAGCAGCTGGATGCCAGCATGTCCGGTAGGGAATACGAGCAGAAAAAGCGCTTCTTTGACCGAATCAAGGATGCCTTTGATTAAATGGGGGATCGCATGAACTGGCTTGAATTGACGGTATTGACCACCACGGAAGCGTCCGATTTGATTTCCGAAGTGCTCATTTCTGCGGGCAGTCAGGGCGTTATGATTGAGGACAAAAACGATGTGTCCATGAACCAGCGCCCCGAAGGTCAATGGGATATCATCGATGAGGAAATTGCCCGGCGCATTGGCGACGACGTAAAGGTGACGGGCTATTATCCCATTGACGAGCGCATTCAGGACACGATGTTGCATATTGAGGCGGAATTGCGCAGAATCGCCGGATTGGGGCTGGAATTCGATCTGGGAAAATTGCAGATACTCAGGCATACGGTGGACGAAGAAGACTGGGCTGAAAGTTGGAAAAAATCCTTCAAGCCCTTCCGCCTGGGCAGTCACATGCTGGTAAAGCCATCCTGGGAGCAATGTGACGCGGCTGCGGAGGACAAGATTATTGAGATTGATCCCGGCATGGCCTTTGGCACTGGTACCCACGAAACCACGGGAATGTGCGTGGAATTGGTGGAAAAGAACGTCAAACCTGGCATGAAGGTGATCGACGTGGGCACCGGCACCGGAATTTTGGCCATTGCCGCGGCGCACATGGGCGCCAGCGACGTTTTGGCCATCGATCTGGATGCGGTAGCCGTTCGCGTGGCGGCGGAAAACGTTCGGAAAAACGGCTTTGAGAAGGTCATTGCCGTGCGCCAGGGCGATCTGCTGGAAGCCGTGGAAGCCGTCGCCGACGTGGTCATTGCCAATATTATCGCGGATGTCATTATCATGTTGGCCGCGCCGGTAAAGGCGCATATCGTGCCTGGCGGGTTGTTCATCTGTTCCGGCATTGCCCGGGAAAAGAAGGACGGCGTGCTGAAGGCGCTGGATGACGCCGGATATGCCATTCAGGAAATTGCCGAAAAAGGCGAATGGGCAGCGATTGCCGCCAGAAGGCCATAATCCATGCATTCGTTTTATGTTGGCGCAAACGGAGAGATTTCCCGGGAGGAGGCAAAGCACGCCTGCCGGGTGCTTCGTTTACGCGCAGGAGAAAAGATTGAGGCCCTGGACGGCAAGGGCGGGCGCTTCCTGGCTCAAATTGCGCAATTGAACGATGCGGGCGGAATGGTGGAAATTTTGGAAAAACTGCCGTCCAATGAATCCCATTTGCATCTGACGGTATATCAGGGCATTCCCAAGGCGGACAAATTGGAACTGCTGGCACAAAAGCTCACGGAACTTGGCGTGGCCCGGCTGGTGCCGGTGCGCATGGAGCGCAGTGTCGTAAAAGTGGACGCGCGGGAGGCCGAAAAGCGCACCCAGCGGTTGGAGCGCATTGCGCAGGAGGCCGTGAAGCAATGCGGACGCGCGCTGCCCATGGAAATATGCAACGCCATGGATTTTTCTCAAGCATTGAAGGATTTGCAGAGCTGCGAATGCGCGATGGTTCCATGGGAAGCGGCCAGCGGCACACGAATCAGAGACGTCTTTGCGGCGCGTCCAGGCGCGCTGCGGTTGGGAATTGTGATTGGTCCGGAGGGCGGCATTTCGCAAAATGAAATGGAGCGGATGCAGCAGACGGGGGCTTTGCCGGTGACGCTGGGGCCGAGAATTTTGCGCACGGAGACCGCTGCCATCGCCGCTTCCGCACTTTGCATGGCCATGTGGGGGGATATGTGATGACCAGACGCGTAAGCGCATGCACCCTGGGTTGCAAGGTGAATCAATATGATACGGAGGCCATGCTGGAAGCCTTTGAACGGGAAGGCTACGAATCCGTGGCATTTCCGGCGGATGCCGACGTATATATTATCAATACCTGCACCGTTACGGGAACGGGCGATCAAAAATCCAGGAAACTTTTGCGCAGAATTGCCCGGGAGCATCCAAACAGCGCCATTGTCGCGGCGGGCTGTTTGGCGCAGCGGGATGCGGAAGCGCTTTTGCAAATGGAGAACGTGCGGCTGGTAATCGGCGTACAGCGCAGGGCGCAGGTGGTTTTCCTGTTGGAACAAGCGCTGTTGGAAGGCGGGAAAATCAATGCTGTGTCTCCGCTGCCGGGCGCCGGATTTGAACATCTGTTTGTCTCCAGGCACGAAGGAAAAACGCGCGCGACCATGAAGATTCAGGAAGGCTGCGACCGGTATTGCGCATATTGCATCATTCCCAGCGTGCGTGGCCCTGTGCGCTCCATGCCATTGGCGGATGTCGCAAAAGAGGCAAAACGCTTGGCGGAGAGCGGATACAGAGAAATTGTGGTTACGGGAATCCATTTGGGCAGTTATGGACGGGGAACGGATGCGCGTTTGATGGACGCCATACAGGCCGTGCACGACGCTCCGGGCGTCATGCGCGTGCGGTTGGGTTCCCTGGAGCCCATGACCGTGACGGAGGAATTCGCGCGGCGGCTTTCCCAAATGCCGGGCCTGATGCGGCAATTTCATCTCTCTCTGCAAAGCGGTTCTCAGAGCGTCCTGGAGCGCATGCGCAGGCGTTATACGCCGGAAGAATACATGGCGGCGCTGCTGCGCTTGCGGGACGTCATGCCGGATTGCGCCGTGACCACGGATGTGATCGCAGGTTTTCCGGGAGAAACCGAGGAGGAATTCCAGGAAACGTGCGCCTTTTTGCAGAAGGCGGAATTGGCGCGAATTCATGCGTTCCCATATTCCAGACGCAGCGGGACGCTGGCCGACAAAATGCCTGACCAGGTGTGCGAGTCGGTGAAAAAGCAAAGAACTGCAAAAATTTTGGAGATTGGGAACAAATTGGAATGCGCGTTCGTCCAAAAAATGATTGGAACGCAGTGCTCTGTGCTGTTTGAAGAAAAAGTGGGGGACAACCTGTCCGAAGGGTACAGCGGCCAATACGTTCGCGTTCGCGCGAACGGCCGCCCAGGAGAGATTTGCAATGTGCAAATTTTGCGCACAGAAGGCGCGTTGGCACTGGGCGAGGTTATCGATCAGGAGGTGAAATAGGTGGATTGCCTTTTTTGCAAGATTCTTGCGGGCGAAATTCCTTCCCAAAAGGTGTATGAAGACGACAATGTGTATGCGTTTCGGGATATCAACCCTCAGGCGCCGGTGCACGT
>JAQXRL010000297.1 GCA_029218505.1 Eubacteriales bacterium
TATTCGCACGATTTGCGAGATGAAATTGGCAATGGCGATATAAAACGGCATTATCGCCAGCGGCACTTTATGCACCGAAACGCGGAGCTTTACCCCACGCATGAGCTAGGTCCTATCGCCAATTACCTGAACATCAACCGCGGCAACCGCATGCTGACGCTTACCAGCATGGCCAGCAAGGCCTGCGGACTGCACGAGTGGCTTCAGGAGCACCGCCCGGATTCTCCCCTTGCCAACGCCGTCATCCATGAAGGCGACATTGTAACCACCATGATTCGTTGCGCAAACGGCGAAACAATCCTGCTTACCCACGATTGCACGTTGCCGCGTCCGTATTCCCGCGGCGGCGTCATTCGCGGCACAAAGGGCATGTGGATGGAGGATGGCCGATCGGTGTATCTGGAAGGCCGCACTGCGCACGATCCTTCCGATTGGGCCCATCGCGCGGAAAGCGACGCAAAATACATGGAAGAATTCCGCCACCCGTTGTGGCGGGAATATCGTGAATTCGGCGTGCGCGGCAACCACGACGGCATGGATTATCTGGTGCTGCGCGCTTTTGTCGAAAGCGTGCAAAACCAGACGGAACCGCCCATCGACGTTTATGATGCCGCCAGTTGGATGTGCATCACTGCCCTTTCCGAAGAATCCATCGCCCTTGGCAGCCAACCGGTTTCCATTCCGGACTTTACCAACGGCCGCTGGTGCGAATCCAGAAAAAACCCGGCCCGGGCGGAATTCGATCTGTAAAACAGTTCAGCATCCGGATGATTTCGACCATCCGGATGCGTTTTTCTTGTTCGCCAAATAGGCGTTATAAAATCGCCAGTTCAACTGTGGGGCATAAAGAAAAAGCTTTTGCAAAAGACATGGAGCCACATCGAAGATGTGACTCCACCGGGAACAGTGAGATCTCGATTTTATACGAAGATCGAGAAGCGTGTGTTTGACAATCCTCTCGATTGTCCTCTTTCGAGGACAACCGCAAGCGTTGTGCCTGATAGACCTTGGCCAAACCATCCGTTGAACGGGTGGTTTGGCTTTGTTTTTCGCCAACCATATCAAACAACTTTCGGCGGATCCGGAACACCCACCCGGCATAAACCCGCCTTGTCATCCCTCCTATGGCACATTCTCCATCGAGGCTTCCGCCATAGGACATGCTCCGTGGCGCTATCCCAACCGAATCACGTTCCAGCTGAGTTTCGGCAGGCAAATGGAAAGCTTTCCGTCGTCCATGTTTCCCAGATCCCCCTGAGAAGGCACGACATTTTCCGGATTCGCCTCTGTATTGACCGCGTGAACGTCGTCGTGGTGCAACACGATGTGTTCCAATACGTTTTGCGCGCCAAATCCACGCAGATCCGCCAAAAGCGACACATCCTGTTCCATGTCCCGGTTCACCGCAAAAATGGTCACGCTACCATCGTCTCCCATGGTCGCCGCAGCATCGATCACCGGCACCCCTTCATAATCCTTGCAATCATACACGGGGCTTTCCACAATCGGCCTCAAGGCCGTTCCTCTTCCGTACATGGACGCATGCAGGATGGGCCAATACGTTGTCTGCGCCCAGCAGCCGCCTCCATTGCGCGTCATAATCGGCGCAATCACGTTTACCAATTGAGCAAAGCACGCAATCTTTACCCGATCCGCATTGCGCAGCAGCGTCATCAGAATACTGCCGACCAGCAGCGCATCTTCAAATGTGTACACGTCCTCCAAGATGGGAAGTGCCTGGCCCCATTTGTTTTCGCGCTGCACCTTTTCCGTTTCGTTGTTGGAATGATACCATACATTCCACTCATCCACGGACAAATGCAGCCGCTTCTTGGCGTGTTTTTTCCCGCGTATCGCATCACAAATGGAGACCACGCTTCGGATGAAGTCGTCCAAATCCATGCTGCGCGCCAGGAATCCCGGCGTGTCTCCGGCTTCGTTGCCATAATACCGATGCAAAGACACATAATCCACGGTATCATAGCACTCTTCCAGCACCTTCATCTCCCAATCGCCAAATGTCGGCAAGAAATACGAAGAAGAACCGCATGCCACCAGTTCAATGGTGGGATCCACCCATTTCATCATTTTTCCCGCTTCATTGGCAATGCGCCCGTATTCCACGGCCGTGCGATGCTGCATCTGCCATGGGCCGTCCATTTCGTTGCCCAGACACCACAATTTGATGTTCATGGGCTCCTTCGCACCATTTCGAATCCGCATGTCAGACCAATAACTGCCGGAAGGATGGTTCGCGTATTCCACAATGCTTCTCGCCGCGTCCGCGCCCCGGGTTCCCAAATTGACGGAATACATCGGCTCCGCTCCCACGGCCTTGCACCAATCACAGAATTCATGCAAGCCCACCTGATTCGTCTCCGTGGTAAACCAGGCCAGATCCAGCCTCTTGGGACGGTTTTCCCTTGGCCCGATGGAATCCTCCCAATTGAATCCGGAAACAAAGTTGCCTCCCGGATATCGAACCACCGGAATCTGCAACCTGCGCACCATCTGCATCACATCCTGCCGAAATCCCTGGGCGTTTGCCGTAGGGTGTTCCGGCTCATAGATGCCCCCATATACGCAACGGCCAATGTGTTCCACAAAAGAACCATAGATTCTCCTGTCGATCCCGCCGATTGCATAGTCCCTGTCCATGACCAGTTTGGCCTGTTTCATTGCAGTATGCCAACCTCCTTTGATGCAAGAATTGGGGCGCGGCGGCATATTCATTCCTGCCACCGCGCCGCAAATTTGGTTTTATGTTGATCCGAAAGCGCCTTATGGCACCAATACAACCTTCAACGCTTCCCGGCTTTCCGCCACACGGAAAGCTTCCTGCCATTGTTCCAACGGGAATTTGTGCGTTACCACGCCATTGGTAGGCACCCTGCCGCTGGCAATGTCCTGAATGGTGGTGGCAAAGCAATAGGGACTCAATTGAGAGCCGCGAATCGTAATCTCCTTTGTGTCCCCAATGATGGACCAATCCACCGTGGACGGGCCGCTCATCACGGAGAATTCCACGAACGTTCCGCCTTTGCAGATCATTTCCAATCCCTGCCCGACGGCACTGGGATGTCCCGTCACCTCTATGTACACATCGCAGCCATAACCGCCGGTCATGTCCTTCACCGCTTGAATGGCATCCACCTTTCCCGGATTGAGCACCACATCCGCGCCAAATTCCTTTGCTTTTTCCAGACGCGCATCCACCATATCCAGCACAATCAACTTCTTGGGATTGCGAAGCTTGATGGCCCCCACCATGCCCAATCCCAGCGTTCCGGCGCCGGCAACCACCACCACGTCGTCCACATGGATATCCGCCTGATGCACGCCGCGCAACGCGCACGCATATGGCTCGATCAGCGCCGCCTGTTCCATGGGCATCTCTTCCGGAATGACGTAATTGATGGAACCCTTGGGCAGGATTACATATTCCGCCATGCCGCCGTTCAGATACGACTTAAAGCCGTATACATTGTGGGGATCGCAAAGCCAATACTTGCCCTCCCGACAATACTTGCACGTTCCGCAGGGAACAATTTGCTCCGTCGCAACCCGCGCGCCAATGGGGAATTCTTCCGATACGCGGCTTCCCTTTGCAACAATTCTGCCGATGAACTCATGTCCGGGCGTAAACGGCGGCTCGCAATAACCGGGCATACCGTCTCCGCCCCAGAACCGGGCCGTCGGATGCGTGGCTTTCACGTCGCCGGCACAGATGCCGCACGCCTCTACCTTCAGCAAAATGTCTTCTTCTCCCGGCGTCGGAATCGGCAGCTCCTCCAAAGCATATTGCCCCTGTCCGCGTACAACCAGTGCCCGCATCGTCTTTCCAGTTTCCATGGTGCTTCCTCCTTCAATGTACATTCTATCAGAAAACGTTTTCCATGTCAAGGTTCCTTCCCGGAACAGATGCGTTCCGGGCGGTTTGCTCTCCCGCAAGCCTGCCGTATTTTCCTTTTGGAATCTGCGGAAGGACAATCGCGCGATCCCAGCAACAGAAAAAGAACTCCACAATCAGACGGCGCATCCGCGGAATTCGATTCCCGTTCTTCCTTTCATTTCCATCGCAAATGCGGCTTCAGAAAACGCAACACCCCCGTGCAATGATGAAACTTCCCGCAAAAACACGCCGCGGCGTCTGCCTTTCTACCTTTTGGATCGGCCTGTTCTCCTGCTTGCCGAGGCGGTGCCTGTCTCTCGCCGCGCGTGTGAATCCGGCGAAGCCTGCAACTTCTCCGATCCTTATTATACCACGACAAATGCCGTATCCGCAATAGCCAGAGAAAAAGCAAGCGCATGCTTATTGACAAATTATTTCAATTGTGATATAATTATTACAAAATTTATCGCAATCAACTGCTTTTGCCGGAATTTCGGCAAGAAAGGAGCATCCATGCACCAATTCAACCAAAAGCTTCTGCGCAGCATCGCACTGCTCTGCGCGCTGTTCATCGCGCTGTCCGGCATTGCGGGGTTGGCGGAGGAACAGGCCATTGTGCTTGACTCCAGCATCAAGGTATATTCTGACGCGAAACTGACCCATCGCGTGGGCAAATTATCCCGGTTTGAAGTTGTGACCGTTGCGGACGTCCGCGGCGGCGTAACCAAGGTTCTTTCCAACGGGCGAACCGGATTCGTTGCTTCCAGCGACATTCAAATCATTGAGGAGCTCTCTGTGCCGGTTGTGGTCAATACCAACACGCGGGTATACAAATCTCCCAGCAAATCCAGCGATTCGGAGCGGTTAAAAAAAGGTTTGCGGGTAAATCTGTTGGCGCAAAACGGCGACTGGGCCTTGATTGCGTTGAACGGGCAAATCGGCTTTACATACATCCATTATCTCACCAAGGTCGAGGAACAGGAAGAACCCTCCAAGGACTTCGGCGTTGTTTACGCGGAATTCGATGCTTATGTTTGTGTAGACACTTTGTTCGCCCATCAATCCCCAGGCGCCGAATCAAAGGTATTGGGATCGCTGAATTTTGGGTGCCGGGTGCAGGTGCAGGCCTACAACGACGATTGGGCTTATGTACAATACAAAGGCAATCGCGGCTTCATGCTGCGCTCCGGGTTAAGCTTAAAGGAGCCCGTCGCGCAAACCGTCTCCCCCACGGCAACACCAACGCCTGTTCCCACGCCAACGCCTACGCCAACCCCTACCCCTGCCAGCGATTATCTTGCCTCCAACAAGAGCAACGAAGAAAAAATCTATCTGTTTCTCACCCAGGAAGTGGGCTTCAATTCTGCCGCGGCCTGCGGAGTTCTTTCCAACATATACAGCGAGTCTGGGTTCCGGCCGACGGCGCTCAACAGTTCCGGAGGCAGCTATGGCATTTGTCAATGGACCGGCAGCCGGAAAACGCGCCTGCAAAACTATTGCAATGAACACGGTTACGACTACACCACGTTGGAAGGGCAGCTGTATTTTCTAAAGTACGAATTGGAACAGCACTACACTTCCACCCAAAAATACCTGAAAGGCGTGGAAAACACCGCCGATGGCGCATACGATGCCGGATATTATTGGTGCTATTATTTTGAGGTTCCGGCAAACCGCGCATCCGTATCCGTCAAGCGAGGCAATACAGCCCGCAACACCTATTGGTCCAAATATAACTGATCTTGCCACCATCCCAAAGAATCCAAGGACAGCGCCATCCCCGTCCAGCCACGCTGGCGGGTGCGGCGCTGTTCTTTTGGCGTAAATAGGCGAACGCAAGCGGCGCCGCATGACATCCATTCCCATCAGCGCGAAGCAAAGCATTATGCAAACATCACCCATCAAGCGCTTTGTCCTTTACCGCTTGGCAATGGCGGCATTGCATTCATCTTGTGGCTTTTCAAATCCGCTTCCAGCTCCGATACAAACGTGTGGAAGCACCCGCGCGATTCCTTAAAGGGCGCCGTTTGCTTTCACCAAAACCAGCCGCCAACGCCAGAACCACAAGACTAGCAACCACAACATCCGGCTCGTGTTTCTTCATGTCTCTTCCCCTTATAGAGGAATATCTCCTCTATGCTCCGTTCA
>JAQXRL010000298.1 GCA_029218505.1 Eubacteriales bacterium
GCTGCATACCCGATGAAACGGGATTTGTTCACCACAAAGGCATCCGACGCCGGTTTCAGCAGCGTCTTATAGGTTTTCAGCGGAATCACCCCCGGCAGAATATTGCCGCGCGGGCCATTTTTCAGGATCCCGCGCGGCTGCATCGTTCCTTACGCCAGCAAAAAGCGATGGAAGCTCTTTTTGCCTTTTTTCACCAAAATTCCTTCTCCGGCAAGCATGTCCTCCGTGATCCGGAAATCCACATCCGAAACCTTTGCGTCGTTCACGCTAACGCCGCCCTGTTCAATGGCCTTTCTCGCCTCGCCGTTGGATTTGCACATTCCGCATTTTGCCATCCACGCCAGCAGACGGCTCTCCTGCGATAAATCTTCCCGGGACAGGCTGGTGGTGGGAATGCTGCCGCCCTGGGCGCCGCCGCCAAACAACGCCTCCGCCGCAGAACGGGCCTTCTCCGCTTCTTCCTCCCCGTGAATCAGCTTGGTCACCTCGTAGGCCAGCACGCGCTTTGCTTCGTTGATCTTGCTTCCCTGCAACGCTCCCAGCGCGCGCACCTCCTCCATGGGCAGGAACGTCAGCAGCGCCAGACACTTTTCTACGTCCACATCCGCCACGTTGCGCCAGTACTGATAAAAATCGTATGGACTGGTCTTCTTGGGATCCAGCCACAGCGCGCCCTTTTCGGTCTTGCCCATCTTCTTCCCTTCGGAAGTGAGCAGCAGCTTAAACGTGAGCGCGAACGCGTCTTTTTGATCCTTGCGGCGAATCAGATCCGCGCCGCCCAGCATATTGCTCCACTGGTCGTCTCCGCCCGCCTGCAGAATGCAGCCATAGCGGTGATTCAGTTCCAGGAAATCATAGGACTGCATAATCATGTAGTTGAACTCCAGGAAGGTCAGTCCCTTTTCCATCCGCTGCTTGTAGCATTCCGCCGTGAGCATGCGGTTTACGGAAAACAGCGCGCCGATATCCCGAATGAACTCAATGTAGTTGAGTCCCCGCAGCCAATCCGCATTGTTTGCCAGAATTGCCGCGTTTTTCTGGCCTTCATCGAAGCTCAAAAAACGGGACATCTGCTTTTTGATGCAGGCAACGTTGTGGTCGATGGTTTCCACGGTCATCATCTTGCGCATGTCCGTCTTGCCGGAAGGATCGCCAATCATGGCCGTGCCGCCGCCCATGAGCGCGATGGGGCGGTGTCCCGCACGCTGCAGATGCGCCATGGCCATGATGGGGATATAATGTCCAATGTGCAAACTGTCCGCCGTGGGATCAAAGCCCGTGTAAAACGTAACCATGCCTTCGTCAAAGGCCTTGTACAAATCCTCCTCAAAGGTAACCTGGGCGACAAAGCCTCGTTCCTTCAAAACATCCAATGCGTTCATGGGGAAATTCCTCCTATACAGATATGCTGGGGCTTACGCCTTGAACGTCTCGCCCAAGGCGCGCATACCCCGTTCAATGGCCTCCGGTTCAGACATGGAAAAGTTCAGGCGCAGGGTGTTTTCGTGGCCGCCTTCGGGATAAAAATGCGTTCCGGGCACATATGCCACCTTGTTCGCCACCGCTTTGGGCAGCAATTCCGCGGCATTCATGCCTTCCGGCAGCGCCGCCCACACGAACAATCCGCCCTGGGGTTGCGTATGAACCGTTCCTTCCGGGAAGAAGCGGAAACCGTCCAGCATGGCATGCATCTGGCGGCGATAATTTCCGCAGATGCGCCGGATGTGCGGCATGAGCAGACCTCGCCGGAGATATTCGTTTACGATGGCCTGGTTCAGCAAGGGCGTATGCACATCGGAGGATTGCTTTCCGATGACCATCTTGCGCAGAAGCGCCGGGTTCGATACCACCGCCGCGCCCACGCGCATGCCGGGAGAAATCAGTTTGGAATAGCTGGTCAAATACACCACCCAGCCGTTCTCATCATACGCCTTGATGGCGGGACAGGCTTCACCGTCATAGCGCAAATCGCGATAAGGATCGTCCTCCGCCAGAATAACGCCGTATTTGTTCACCATTTCCGCCAACGGCTTTCTGCGGTCCGCCGCCAGGGTAATGCCCGTGGGATTCTGGAACGTGGGAATCACATAGAGCATTTTGGGATGATAGCGCAAAATTGCCTTCTCCACTTCCTCCAAGATCAATCCGCCTTCGTCCGTCGGCACGGGAACGATGTTTGCCTGATAAATCTTCATGGCCTGCAAACTGCCCAAGAAGGTGGGGCTTTCCACAAGGATGGTATCGCCGGGATTGATCACCGCCTTGATGAGCAGATCAATCGCCTGGGTGGAACCCTGCGTGGGCAGAATTTCCGCCCCGGTGCAGGAAATGCCGCAATTTTTCAGGAACGCCGCCGTGCTTTCCCGCAAAGGCATCATTCCCTCCGTGGCGCCATATTGCAACAACGACGGCCCATATTGTTTCAATACGTCCTGCGCCAATTCAGCCACCACATCCGATTCCAGCGCCGCGTTGGATGGATTGCCGCCGGCGAAAGAAATCATGTCCGGATCGCCCAAGAGTTTGAAGATGTCACGAATGACGCTGCCGGAAATCGGCTTCATACGCTCCGAGAAGATGGATTCATCAAATTTCATGCAACAACACCCCTTCATTTGTCCCCGGAAAAAGAAAGCGCCCTCCCCTTGGGGAAGGCGACCTGAACCGCTGTACCACTTCCGTTTGCCGCAAACAGCGGCCTTTGGGCGCGATCACGGGCGCAAACCGTCGCGGGCTACTCTGGCTTCGCTCGCGCTGCTCTGGGATGTATTCGCCCAAACCGCCTCCATTCCCTCGCACCACCCGGGAACTCTCTGAATCCGGCGCATTGAGTTACTTCTTCCCATCATTGCATTTCATGGCAGAAATTGTACCATACCCCCGACGGAATGTCAAGGACAAAAACATTCCTGCCATGCGTCCCGCTTCCCGCGATTGGCCCGGCATTATGTTTCGGGAAGAATGGGATATAGCTGCACCATGTTTCCACCATCCACCGTCAATTCCGCGCCGGTGATGTTTCGATTGTCCGGTCCCGCCAGAAAATAGGCGGCGCCCGCAATGTCGTCAAATTCCGCCACGTCGCCCAGGGGCGTGTATGCGGACGGCACATGCTGAATATCTCCCTGATTTTGCCGCCAACGTTCCGTTTTGATCATGCCCGGCAGCACGGAATTGACATGGATGCCATATTTTCCCCAATCCAGCGCCAGCGCCCGCATCATGCCCAGAATGCCGCTCTTGGATGCTCCGTAAGCCACGCGGTCCGGGATGGCCCGGTATGCCGTGTTGGACGTAATGAACACAATGGAACCGCCGCCTGCCTGGCGCATTTGCAGCGCCGCCTGGCGCGCGATGGAAAAATTCCACACCATGTTGGTATCAATCACCGCTTGGAACTCCTCCAGCGGAACGGTGAGCGCGTCCTGATGGATGCCCAAATTCGCCGCGTTCAACACCAGCGCGCTGAGCAGATATCCCCTGGCGCGGATGTCCGCGAACACATCGCAAACCAGCGCCTCTTCTCCGACGGGCAAGGCATAGCCCGCGGCGAAAACGCCGCATTCCGCCGCCAGCCGCTGCGCCGCGGCCCGTGCCTTTTCTCCATTCCGGCTGGTAAGAAACACATCGTAGCCTTCCCGGGCAAAACGCCGGGCAATGGCATACCCGGTTCCGTTGGTTGCGCCGGTGACAAGCACGGATTTTTTCATAAAGCGCACCCCCTAAAAGTAAAACGCGGTTTTCGCGGGCCGAATGTCCGTCAAAGCGCCGGTATAGTGTCTGAGCGTATGGGGCTGATACGGGTGGGCAAGGCAGGCCTCCTCATGGATTTCAATGCCCAGGCCCGGCTTGTCCGGAATCTTCAAGTATCCGTCCGCATATTCCAGCGTCTCGTCCGTTACGTCTTTCCGCCACTCCACGTCGCTGTACATAATTTCCAAGATGGAGAAATTGGGACAGCAGGCCGCCAGCTGCAACGTGGCGGCATTGGCCACGGGCCCGCTGGGATTGTGCGGCGCAAAGGGAATATAATATGCCTCCGCGGCGGCGGCGATCTTCTTCAGTTCCATGATTCCGCCGGCATGGCTCACGTCGGGTTGAATATAGTCCGCCGCGCCCATGGCGAACAAATCCTTGAACGAACGCAGGGTGTACAGCCGTTCTCCCGCCGCGATGGCCACCGGAGATTTCTCCCGCACCGCCTTCAGTGCCTCCAGGTTGTCCGGCGGCACAGGTTCTTCAAAGAACATGGGATGGAAGGGTTCCAATTCCCTGGCGATTCGAATGGCCGTGGGCACGTTAAACCGCCCATGCCCCTCGATCAGCAGATCCACATCCGGTCCTGCCGCCTCCCGCACCGCTTCCACGCATGCCATGGCCCGCCGCAGTTCCGGGTTGGAAATCTCCAGGTAATTTTTCCCGAAAGGATCCCATTTCATGGCGGTAACGCCGCGCTGCACGGCAATTTTCGCCTTTTCGCCAAATTCCTCTGGCGTCTTTGCCCCGGCAAACCATCCGTTCACATAGATCCGCACCGCGTCGCGCATTTTGCCGCCCAGCAGCTGATACACCGGCACCCCCAGATGCTTGCCCAATAGATCCCAGAGGGCGCATTCCACGGCAGACAGCGCGCTCATCAGCACGGCTCCGCCCCGCCAATACGCATCCCGATAGAGATCGTGATAGTGCCTTTCTATCTCCAAGGGATTTTTTCCCAACAACGCATCCCGAAGATGCTCCACCGCTCCCGTCAGCGCGCGTTCCTTGTACTCCAGCGTGGCTTCGCCCACGCCGGTAAGGCCTTCGTCCGTATACACCTTTACGAACACCCAGTTTGTACGAAAACAATCCACCACAAAGCTGCGAACGTCCGTGATCTTCATGTCTCTTTCCTCCCTGCCCTTCCCGCCACAGGAATCTCTTCGTATATCCGGGGAACAATGCGGTTTGGCGCGGAAAACTCCGCCGCGTCCAACGCATCGAACATTCCGACATGCATGGGAACCACCCAGTCCGCGTCCAGCTTTGCGGCAAAACGCGCTGCATCCGTCATGTTCATGTTGTTTCCCACGCCGTTGACCGGCAGAAACACTCCATCAAAATGCCCTTGCACGTCCTGGAAAATTTCCTCGCTGTACAGGGTATCCCCCGACAGATACCAGCGGCCGCCCTCCGCCTCCAGAATCACGCCCACGGCGTCCGGATCGGAATGCACTGCCTTTACCGCCCGAAAATGCGCCTGTCCCTGGGTCCATTCCACGTGCCGGTTGAACAACACATAGTTGTTCTTCCCGCCAAATTCCCGGAGTTTCCTCCATCCTTCCCCAGGCGCCATCGCCGTGACATTTCCCTCCGGCGTCAGATAGTGCCGCAGGGTTTCAGGATCCAGATGATCCAAATGACAATGGGTGCAAATTACCACCTGCGGCGATAAGTTCAAATACGCTTCGTTGATCCGCTGGCGCCTGTGCTGTGCGGGATTCTGCGCGCCGCAGCTATCGGACAGATACGGATCCACCACGATGCGCAGTCCATTCGTCTCAAATAGAACGCCCGCCTGACCCAGATACGTAATCTTCACGCAATCACCTTCCAATCTGCCATTGACAATTTCAAATTCTTATTCTATCCTATTGAAGGATTATAGCGATTATTTCGCCATATTTGCTATCAGAATCTTGGCATATATTTTCGATTTCTTATTGTATTGGGGGAATGCATCATGTCCTTCGCAATGCCGGAAATCCTCGCGGTGGGATTGTTTGACAGCCGCCGCAGTTTTCCCGGAATGACCGAAACCACGCCACGGCACATCACCTGCTACGAAATCGAACTGCCGCTGGAAAAAGGAGGCGTTTCCTGGATTGACGGCCGTTCTTATCCCATATCCCCAAATCATGTGCTTTGCGCCAGGCCTGGTCAAACGCGCTGGAGCACGTTGCACTTCAAGTGCCGGTACATGAAATTTCAAACGCAGGATCCCCTGCTGCTGCAGTTGCTTTCCTGCGTGCCGGAAGTGTTTGAAACCAGCCGCAGCAAAGAATATGCCGCACAAATGGACGCCCTTTGGGAAGCCGACGAATCCCCCTGCGCAGACCGGGAAATTCAAACGGCCGCCAAGGCGTTGGAAATCATCCATCTGCTGCACGCCGATGGCCAACGCTTCGCAAGACAGCAAGCCATTCTGCCCGCCCGCTTTCGGAACAAGCAGCTGCACTTCATTCTGGAATATATTGACGCAAATTATCGGGAACCCCTCGCCTTGGAAACCCTGGCGGCGCAATTAGGCTACAGTCCCGTATATTTCCACAAGTTGTTTTCCGCCGCCATGGGCCGAACGCCCCGTCAATATATCCAGGAAAGGCGCCTGCGCATCGCCCGGGAATTGCTGGCCTTGGGGGATCTTTCCCTGGCTGAGGTGGCCATGGAATGCGGCTTTTCCTCCCAATCGTATTTCAATTATGTCTTTAAGCAGGAAACAGGCATGACTCCTTCTGCCTATGCCCGGGCAAATTCCGACCGCTATGGCGGAAAGGAACCCTCCATGCAGCGTGCAGAAAACGTTATCGAAAACGATTTACAATCCAAATCTTCCGTGCTATAATTTGCATACGACATGGAAACCGTTCAAAATAGAGGAGGCTTATGCATGAAACAGGCATTTTGCGAATCGCAAACGATCAGCCTATGCGGCGAATGGGACTTTCTTCCGGGAGAAGCAACGCTGTTTTCCACCGCCGCCAACCACAACGTGTGTTACGGCATGACCAAAGCAGGCGGCTGGTTGGGCATAGACGATACCTTTGCCAATACAAATGCATGGCGGCGTGTAACAGTGCCCCACGATTGGTCGGCGGAACTGCCGTCGGATCCCGGCGCCAGTCCGTCGGGCGGATATAAACGGCGCGGCGTCGCGTGGTACAAAAAGACTTTTTTCCTGCCGGAAGCGGGCCACAGCCGGGCCATTTTGGAATTCGAAGGGATCATGAGCGAATCCACGGTGTACATAAACGGCACGTTGGCAGGCCGTTCCTTCAGCGGATACACAGGGTTTTTCTGCGACATCAGCGATATGGTGGTTTGGGGACAACAGAACACGGTGGCCGTGCGGGCAAACGCAGACCGCGTGGAAGGCTGGTGGTACGAAGGCGCGGGCATTTACCGGCCCGTGCGGCTGCATCTTTTGCCGGAAACCCATTTTGAGCCCCAGGGGATCTTTGTTCACAGCCGGCATACGGACGCGGGTTGGTATGCGAAAATTCAGGCAAAGCTGCATTGCACGATCCCCAGCACGCTGATCGTGTCCATCCGGGACAAGAGCGATACAGAGCTCCATCGCTGCGAACAGGAAATTGTTCCCCAGGAAGCGCCGCAAACGCTCTGCATGGAACTTCCGCTGCAAAATCCTCCCCTTTGGTCCATGGATGCGCCAAATCTGCTGACCTGCCAGATTTCCCTGGAAAACGCCGCTGAAGCGGACCGGCAGCGCCTGCATTTCGGCGTCAGGGATCTTCAATGGAGCGCAGATCGCGGACTGATCCTCAACGGCGTGGAAACGCCCATTCGCGGCATTTGCTGCCATCAGGATCACGCCGGAGTGGGCGTGGCGGTTCCTCGTGCCGTAACAGAATACCGCGTGCGTTTGCTGAAAGAGATGGGTTGCAACGCCTATCGCTGCGCCCACCATTGCCCGTCCCAGGATTTGCTGGACGCCTGTGACCGGCAGGGCATGCTGGTCATGGTGGAAAACCGGCACTTCAGCACCGCAGAAGAGGTGTTGCGCCAAGTGGACTCCATGGTGCTGTATTCCCGCAACCACCCCTGCGTATTCCTTTACAGCACGTTCAATGAAGAATTCTGGGCGCGCGAATCCCGCGGCGCTCGCATGACCCGAACCCTGGCCCGGCGCATCCGGGCGCTGGATCCCACCCGGGCGATTACCGGAGCCATCCACATGGACGGAAGCAGCCTGACGCCGGAAAACGCCTCCGACGCCATGGATGTCACGGGCATCAATTACTCCCTGGCCGATTACGCGCCTGCCCATGCCCGCATTCCCACCCATCCCATCCTGGGTACGGAAAACAGCCCCACATATGCAACGAGAGGCGTATATGCCGACAATCCGGAAGCGCATGTGTTTTCCGCATATGGATCTTCTGCGTTTGGCCCGCACAACGCCCTGGAGGAAACCATGGCGGCCGTTGCGCGCGCGCCCTATGTCGCCGGCTGTTTTGTGTGGTGCGGATTCGATTATCGAGGAGAACCCGCGCCATATGAGTGGCCCAGCGTGCGCTCTCATTGGGGCTTCGCCGATTCCTGCGGCTTTTTCAAGGATACCGCTTACCTGCTGAAGTCCTATTACGCCCAAAGTCCCGTGCTGCATCTGCTTCCCCATTGGAACCACGCTCCCGGCGAATCCGTGCGCGTCTGCGTCTTTACCAACCTGCCCAAAGTAACGCTCTTCCTCAACGGCGTTTCCCTGGGCGAACGAGACATCCAGAATTGCCGCGGCGAATGGACGGTTCCCTTTGCGCCAGGCGTACTGCAGGCGGAAGGCATCGCCGCCACCGGCGCAACGCTCCGGGATACCGTGCGCACATCCGGGGTCGCCAGCAAACTGCACATTGTTCGGGAAGGAGATTCGGATACGGCAATCATCCATCTGGAAGCGCAGGATGCGCAAGGCACGTTTGTGCCGGATTTTTCTCATACCGTTTGCTTTCAGACGGAAAACTGTGAAATTCTGGGCACGGGAAACGGCAATCCAAACGGTCTGGAAGCAGACAAGGCTTCCGAAATTCCCTGTTTCCATGGCCGTGCGCAGGTCTTGCTGCGGCTACATCCCGGCGCACTGCTGCGGATCTTCTGCGGCGCGCTGGATGCCGAAAACCGGGAAACCCTGTTGCGCCTGTGAGAAAACAACAAGGGGCTGTCAAACAGCCCCTTGTTCAGTTTGTCCAAATCGTCTATTTGACAAGCTTGCTCCCCCGCCACGGTCATTCTCTCCAGATTTTTCTGAAATCCTGCGGATTCCGGCCGCAAAATCTGCAAGGCAGCGATTTTTCCAGGGAAAAATCCGCGCCCGTGGTCGCCGTTCACGCCGCCGGCCACGATTGGAATTCGAGAGGCCCCAAGCCCTCTCATGCTCTCCCTGCGTTTTTCGACCGTCTGAGCAAGGGATTGTCAAGCAGCTCCTTGTTGTTCTTCCCTTTGAGATGCGCGCTTACCGCTGCACCCGGCCGGAACCGTCTCCGTCCATCAGGGTCAGCACTTCTTCCACAGTGGCCAGATTGTAATCTTGTTCCATGCTGTGTTTCAGGCAGGAAGCCGCCGCCGCAAATTCTATGCTGCGCTGGGCGTCAAAGCCGTGCCCCATGGCGTAGATCAATCCCGCTGCGAAGGAATCCCCGCCGCCGACCCGATCTACGATATGCACATGATACTGCCGGGAGAAATGC
>JAQXRL010000299.1 GCA_029218505.1 Eubacteriales bacterium
CAGGACATCCAGATGAATCAGACGCGGCGGCGTGTACGTCGCGTCTGGTTTTTCCAGAGCGCAAGCGGCGGAAAAACAGTTCGTCTGGTCAGGATTGCGCCCGGAAAATTGTGAGATTTTCAGCAATCCGCAGTCTTTTTCCTCCTCCGTGAAAATCCTCAGATTTTCACGGAAAGTGTTAAAATGTTTCGTGCGCACCTTTCGGTGCGCGCTTGATTTGCGCTTGCACGGGAAACGCATGTCCACCAGTCCGAGCGCGCCCCGGAATTCATGAAAATTTCGGGCGAGGGCGGTTCCTTTTGCTTCCGCGTTCCGCGTCCTAAAATGGCTGCATTTGCGGGCTTCTTCATGCCGGCGGGGTTCCGCCAGAGATTGCAATGCCCAGCGTCAAGCACAAATTCCAAACGGCAGAGGTTGGCAAGAGGGAATAAGGGCGTTTCAGGAGGATGTTTTCCGGGAACGTTTGAGGATTTTTGAAAAATATCCGGACAATTTTGGGGGAAAATCGAAAAAAGCCTTGACGTATGGAAAATTTGGCGGTAAAGTGAAAGGGCGTATCGCCGAATGCGCGCGAAAGGGGCAAGGGATGAAACGCTTACACAGTCACCCAGGGCTATGGTTTATGATCCCGGTTGCGATAGAGAACATTGCCACGACGGCCATTGGACTGGTGTTTTCTTCCATCATTGGAGGAATCAGCGGCAGCTCTCTGGCGGCAGTGGGCTTGGTCAATACGGTGCAAAACGTGCTCGTCAGTCTGGCGTCGTTTCTCACCACGGGATCTTCCGTGCTTACCGCACGGCTGGTGGGAGAAGGCGACAAGGCACAGACGTCCAGGGCCGTGGAACAATCCATGCTGATCGCCATTGTGCTGGGTACGGGGATGGCGCTGCTGTGCGAAATTTTGGCGATCCCTGTGATGCGATTGGTGTTGCCAAGGGCGGAGGCCAGCGTGTTTCAGGAAGGTTTGGCGTATTTTCGCGCGTTGGCGCTTTCTCTGCCATTTTTGCTGTTCTATAACGCGGTGGGTGGAATGCTGCGCGCTTCGGGCGAATCCCGAAGGCCGATGCTCAACGCGATGGCCATGAATCTGGTGCAGCTTTTTGCGGCATATGTGTTCATCAATGGCATGGGATGGAACGTGGTAGGCGCGGGATTGGCCTATGTCCTGTGCAGAGCCGTGGGCGCGACGCTGATGTTGATTACCTGCCTTCAACACCATCGGCATTTTCATTTGTCCCTGCGCAGGATGCTCCGGCCGCAAAAGGCGATGGTTTTGCACATTTGCCGCTTGGGCGCGCCGATTACGCTGGAATCTGTATCCGTGCAAATTGCATATTTGGTGGCCAACTCCCTGGCGATGGGGCTGGGCACCCATGAAGCGAGCGTTTATCAGGTGGTAAACACGCTCATTGCGTTTTCCGGCCTTCCCCAAACCATTGGGGGCGTCGTGGCCGTAACCACCATTGGCCAGGAACTTGGCGCGCGCAATTATGCGGCAGCCAAGAAAAGCCAGCGCCAGATTTTGTGGATTGGCATTGCAGCCTCGCTGACATTGGCGCTGACGCTGGCCTTATGGGGGATGCCGTTGGCCGGCCTTTACACCAAGGATGCCTCCGTGCAAAAAGAGAGCGCGCAGCTTTTATGGCTCATGTTGGCACATAGCTTGTGCGCGATTTGCATTAACGTTAACGACCCCATCCTGCGAACCGCGGGCGATATGAAATGCGTGATGCTATATACGGCGGCATGCGTGTGGTTGGTCCGCCTGCCGTTGACATGGCTGTTTTGCTATGGCTTGGGGATGGGCGCCACGGGAATGCTGTTGGCCAATATCATTGCCCTGTTTGGCAGAGCCCTGTCCGGCATCATCCGTCTTTCGAACGGGAAATGGGTTTATTTGAAGGTGTAGCCGGAAAGATGACGCTATAGAATCCAGGAAAGCAGAATCAGCGCCAGCATCATTGCCGCGGTGAGCAGCTTTACCAACGCAATATGCCGTGCCATGAAATCTGCCACTGCGTTTGCGGAACGTCCGGCAAACATCAGCGCGGCCAGGATGCAGGACGGCGCAAGAAAGGCCACGCAATATGCGATAAGGGACAGGGATTGTACGAAGCGATCCTGGCCATACCGCACGGATTGCAGCAAGTTGGCCAAATACAGTTGCCCGGCGCACAGAAATTCTCCCGCAGCAACGAGAATTCCCAACAGGGCGCAGGCGGGCAGCAGGATTTTTTTCCCCGTCAGCACGCGAATGGCGGTATGAAGGCGCTTGCGCAGGCCTTGGGGCAGTTGGTTTTTCATGCCGCCCAGGTCGCCCTTGCTGGCGCGGAGTGCGTCCCAAAGGTTCAGCGCGGCCAACGCGCCGCCCAAAATCGTGAGCAGCCAGCGCGCGGCGGGCAATAGCCATGTGGGGTTCAGGCGCTGCAACAGGCTGGTCAGCGCGAAACCGATGAGCAGATAGCAGGCAAGTTTGGATGCCAAAAATACCACGGCGCAGGGGACGGCATGACGTCTGGATTCCAGCAACAGGGACACAAACATGAGCAGCATGGATAATGCGCAGCCGTTGAGTCCTGCCACCAGGCCGGCGGCCAATGCGCTGGCAATTCCGGCGGGAGCATTTGTGTTTGCGGTCGAATCCCCGATGGATACGCTGCCGACGGCCCAGCCGATTTCTACATAACGCGCCAAATACCGTTCAATGCGATCAATTCCAATCAGTTCCTTGTCTGTCAGAAAGATGGCGGGCGTCACGCGCTGTTCCGATGGAATGCCGCGCTGGTCAAACAGGGCTTGGGCAAGATCGGGATGTTGGGTGGCGTCAATGCGGGTAACGTCTACGCGGGACAAGAATGTGACATCGCCGCGAGTGACCTGCAGGGATTCGGGAAGCGCCTCAATCAGCGCTTCCGCCTCAGCGCAGCTTTCGCAGGCGGGCGTATAGAGATATACAATGGTGCTGTTCGTGCCGCCGCCCCAGGAAAGCGCATCCCGAGCCATTTCTCCGCGAAAAGCGTTGGTTCCCTGATAGACCTTTCCGTCTACGATGGCCATCGGCAGGGAAACCTGTTCCAATTCCAGGGCTTGCATTTTTGCTTGCAGGGCTTGCTGCCCTTCCTCTGTAACGGTGTTATATCCAACGAAATGGCAATTTTCCATGTTCACGCCGGTAAACGAGGAAAAGTCCTGGGCAAAATCTTTTTCAGGATCACAGGATTCGCAGTAATTTTCATAATAGTATTCCACCGTGTGTGTTTCTTCGCCCATGGCGGCCATGGCGAGAAGGAGAAACGGAAGAATCCATGTCAAAACGCGCTTCATTGTGCTTCCTCCCAAATCCGAACGAAGGCGATTTCCGGGAAACAGGCCTGCAGATCATCGCTGAGCAGGGACACCGCCACGGGTTCTGGGCCGGGACAGGCTTCCGCCAGTTCCATCATCGCACGCTGCCGAACCGCGCCCCGGTGAATGTAACAGGGTTCGGGATCGTTGTAGAATTTTACGCTTAAGGCGATTACGGTTTCTTCCGGCAATGCATATTCATCCAGCCGCATGCGCTGTTGCTCCGCGCCGGAGGCGTCATACAGGGCCAGCAGCGTGGTTTTCTTCTTTCGTTTGAACATGAGAGAAGCCTCCTTGTAATTCAGGCCTGTCCCCGCAAAAATGCGCGATATTCCCGGGGAGGCAATCCCTGACGAGCGCTGAAGAAGCGGGCCAGATAGAATTGATCGCAAAACCCCAGGCGTTCCGCGATTTCGCCCACGGTAAGATCCGTGGCGGTAAGCAACCGGCAGATTTCCTCCACCAGCATTTCATCAATGTACCGGCCCAGCGTCATGCCGAATTCCCGGCGAAAGCGCTTGGCCAAAGTGCTTTCGGAGACGGACAACCGGCGCGCTACGGTTTGTATGGTGAGAGAGGAACGCAGTTCCTGACGCACGATGGTGAAAACCTGTTCCAGAAAGGCAGAATGCTGTGCCAGCAGAATTTCTTCCAACCCGCATTCCGCGATGAAGCGGCACAGATCGGCTTCCAGACAGCATTTTAGCAGCGCTTCCCGAAGATAATCGCCGGATTGATAGTCCTGGCAAAGAATTTCCGGATCCTGTTGAGATGGCAGACATAAGATCTGATGGCAGCGGGAAAACAGGTCGTAGCCGTCGCCGGTACGGACGCTTACATGGAAGTACAACTGCGTCATTTCGCCCGGACAGGAATAGCGAAGGGAGGCGCCGGCGGGCAATAAATACACGCAGCCTGCATGCAATGGCATCGTCTGTTCGCCGCTGACAACGGTTCCGGATCCGCTGGCAATATAATACACCCGGGAATAGGGCGGACGCAGATGTTCGTGGTTCCAATCGCGCCCCAGCCGGGCATACCCGCTTTCCAGAATTTCAATCTTCATCGCGTTCCAAATGCGATGCGCCCAGCGGGCCCTTTCGATATTCATGTTGTTTTCTCCATATCATCGCCAGAAAATCACATGGCATTCCACCATAAATTATATTATACTCTACTTGCGTGAAATCATCAAGACAGGGGAGGAAAGTTCATATGAGCAGTTATGTAACCAGAAAGACGCCTGGGGATACGGCGTGGTTCCGTCATGATCGCTTTGGCATGTTCATCCATTGGGGCTTGTATTCCATGCCTGCCCGTCATGAATGGGTCAAGAATCGGGAAGAGATTTCCGAAGAGCATTACGACTTGTATTTCAAGCATTTTAATCCGGATCTATATGATCCCAAGGACTGGGCGCGCCGGGCAAAGGCGGCGGGAATGAAATATGTGGTGCTAACCACCAAGCACCATGAAGGTTTCTGCATGTTTGATTCCAAGTATACCGATTATAAGTGCACCAACACGCCGGCTGGCCGGGATTTGGTGCGGGAATATGTGGATGCCTTCCGTGCGGAAGGCCTGCGCATTGGCTTTTATTATTCGCTGATCGACTGGCATCATCCGGATTTCCCCATTGATATGCTGCATCCGCGCAGGGACGATCCCGACGCCTTCCAGCAAAATCAGGGCCGGGATATTCGCAAATATGCCCAGTACATGCGGGATCAGGTGACGGAACTTTTGACCAATTATGGCAAAATTGACATCCTGTGGTTTGATTTTTCCTATTCCCAGAACAATGGCACAGGGGACAAGAGCTGGATGAAGGGCAAAGGCAAGGAGGATTGGGAAGCGGAAAAACTGATTGCGACGGCCCGCAAGCTGCAGCCGGGCATTATCATTGATAATCGCACCGAATTGGAACAGGATTTGTGGACGCCGGAACAATATCAGCCGGTGGAATGGATTCGCCATGGGAAGACGGGCGAACTGGTGACCTGGGAAGCCTGCCAGACATTGTCCGGTTCCTGGGGATACCACCGGGACGAGCAGACATGGAAATCCCCCGAAATGCTGATTCGCATGCTGATCAACACCGTGTCTCTGGGCGGAAACCTGTTGATGAACGTTGGGCCGACATCCCGCGGATACCTGGATTATCGCGCCTGCGACGCGTTGGACGTATATGCAAATTGGATGAAATACAACAGCCGTTCCATCTATGGCTGCACCATGGCCGAACCGGAACTGCTGCCTTGCTGCCCTGCCGATTGCCGCTTTACCCAGTCTGAAGACGGAAAGCGCCTGTATGTGCATTTGCTGGCCTATCCATTTGCCCATTTGCAGCTGCGCGGCCTGGCAGGCAAGGTGGAATACGCCCAATTCCTGCACGATGGCAGCGAACTGAAGATGACGGAGGGCAAGGTGGATCACTTCAGCGAGGGCGCATCCAAGGCGGATGATCTGCTGGTCATCAATCTGCCGCCCGTAAAGCCCAATTCCATCGTTCCCGTGATCGAACTCTTCCTGAAATAATCCCGATTGCAAACGCCGCCCTTCCGGAGCTCGTAAAGTCCGGAAGGGCGGCTATTTTGCGGCGGCGATTCGCTATTGGGCGTTGCAAATTGCGCCAAGAATACAAAGGGCGATGCCAGCCCAGCCGCGGACGGAAGGACGCTCATGAAAGCAAACCAAGCCCAGAAACGCGGAACCGAGAATGCTGCCGCCGGTAATCAGGGGATATAGCACGGTGGCGGGCAGACGTACCGCGCCCATCAATTGGAATTGATACGAGAAAGCGCCCAACAGCGCGCAAAGGATCATGATGACGATCAATCTGCGGTTTGGAAGGTCCGCAGGGGTGGGATGTCCGCGCAGGAGGATGCACCATGCCACAAAACAGCATGCCGTCTTGCACAGGTTTACCAGCATGACAAATCCTTCGGTGGAAACTGTGGGATGGACGGTTTCAATTTGGTGCAGCTTGGACAGGACGCTGACGAAACCGTTGAGAAAGAATACGGCGACGCACATTCCCACGAGCTTCAGCGACGGGCGTCCACTGCCGGAATTGAACAAAACAACGGACAATACGATCATGACGAGGCCAACGACACGGCTCAAGGTGAATTCCTCGCCCAGAAAGAGAATTCCCCACAAAAACGGAACAACCATGCCTCCGGTCATGAGAAACATGGTGTACAAAACCATGCCGCCCATTTGCAAAACGCGGAAGCCGATTAACGTATAACCGGCCACCAGCAGAGACTGCGCCATGGCAATTGCCGCCGAATATGCCGTGAACTGCGCCCGAAAGCCGCACATTCCCCAAAATAAAACCGCGCCAAACAGTCCCATGCCGATGTTAAACGCCATGCCGGCCCGTAGGGAAGCGCCCGCTTTGCGCTGATACAAAGTTTGCAGCGCCGTAAACATGGCCAGCAGAACGGTGGAAAAGCCTACCAGGAGGAAATCCTGCATATCGTGAACTTCCTTTGTAACGGTTGATTTTGTTTTTGAAAGCCGGGCGCCTTCGCCTTACAAAAGCGGTTCCAAAACGCGCCAAATGCGCTCCGCAATGCGCTGCATGCCCAAATCGCCCGGGTGATTGGCCACGCCTTCATGGGAGAATTGTCCGATGGCACGGTTTTCCTCCGGCGCAAGGGAATCGCTCAGATCCACCAGCGGATATCCGTTTTCCATGGCGAATTCCCGAAGCGCCTGGGTTTTGGGGTCGTTCCAGTAGTTGGTGGCGATGATGAACTTGGGCTGAGCGCTCTTTTCCGCAATAAAATTCAGCAGAGTTTGCATGCAGCGCTGGAACAATGCGCCGTCGAAATTTTCCGAAGGCGTGTTGGCGCCCAGCGCGACATACACGATATCCGGAGTGAAATCCCGTGCGGCGGCAAAATTGGCGGCAAGATCACAGGAATCTATGTTTCGTTCCCAGATTGCGCCCTGGGTAATGCAGAACCCCGCGTCCGGATGCAGATCGCGGATTTTCGAAATCAGAAGATGTACGTAATCCTTTTCCCGGCAGGAAGCGGCCATGCCCCAACTGCCGTTCCAGCCGATTTCCGCCTTGGGTCCGTGCCAGGTGATGGAGTTTCCCAGAAACAGAATTCTGGGGCTTCCGCCGGGATTTCCCTCCAGAAAGACGTATTTGCCTGCTGCAACCTGATCCCATCCGGGCACCATTCGGACGACATGCTCCAAATCCTTGTCAAAAGCCATGCGATTTCCTCCTCAAAATCAATGCCGGAAGAAATATTCGACGGCAAACGTCGCGTTCCTTCCGGCAAACACCGTTCTTCAAAGAAAATATCCGATGCAAACGGGTCAATGCGCAAATTGGCTTCTTCCCGATCCTCAATGCGCACGTCCCGGGTATCCCCGGTTTCGCTGTGGCCGGAAAAGAGCGAAGGCGGCACGGCATGGGCATGCCGCCGGGCGTAAACGGCCGAATGTTGCGAAACAGAATGCGCCGGTTGCGGCCATGCGCCCCGTCTTTGCCGCACGGGAAGGGATGACAGTATCCCAACGGCATGTTCGCGCTGATGATGGGCGGCATGGCGACGGCGTCCGCGGTTCCATGGGGTCAGTGCATTCTGAAATCC
>JAQXRL010000300.1 GCA_029218505.1 Eubacteriales bacterium
TTTACCCTCTTTGTTACAAAAGGGGGTGATCAGAATGACGGACTACGAATTGTTAGCTCTTGTCTTCATGGTCATCGCGATTGTTGTATCTTTGATCAACAGAAACGATAAATAAAGCACGAGCCGCCATCCAGCGCAAAGGATAGCGGCTTCAAAACCGTAGAGGGGAGAAGCCACTCCAAAAGCGTCATCCCTTCCTGCTGTTATTATAGCAGGTGAGAGCCGGAAAGTCAACAGCAAAATACAGCAGAAACCGCCAGCGAAAGCAGAAGCGGTTTTTTGTACCCCCAAAACCCCACGCCAGGCGTGGGGTTCGGGGAAGCTTGAGCGGTGCGTATGAAAGAAAAACTCCTTTTGCGAAAATGGAGAAGCGGTCTGGCAACTGTAAGGCTTACGGTACGCCTTATTCCGCAAGAATCAACAGTGACTCACCGGACGGAATGGTCTGCGTCAAATGTGAAAAGCCGTTCGTATGGAATGAAGGCAAATCCGTTTCGGCGTCTGTATAAGGGTTATACAGTTTCAGCGGCTTTTCTGTAGGCAAACGCAGCTTCAAGTCTATGTCGGCTCCATTTTGATTGACGATATACCAAATATCTGTGTTTTCTCGGCGCCTGTGCGCGGTTGCTATGCCTTCCACCGAACAAGCCAAGGGAAGAACCCCTGCCGCAAACAGAATATCCCGCATTTCCTCGTAGTCGCCAACGGGCAGAGCGTAACAGTGTCCCATCCCTACCGCCTTATGGATTTTCTGGAAAGGAATATCATTTGTCCCGAACAGATCTCTGACCAGCGTTTTCACCGCATCATCCTCTCCAGGCTCACTGGAATGTCTGGGCAGCATGGAAGTGCTGATGAGCGTGCCGCCGCTTTGCACAAAGGCTTGCAGTGTCCGAAGTACAGCCAAGGAAATCGTATCCTGCCCCGAAAGCAGAATCACACTGTATTTCTCATCATGCAGCGAGGACGTGAGCGAAAGCGTCCCGCCCGCAATCAGAATATTGTCTTTCAGCCTTTCCGGATGCAGGAAGGTATAGTCAAGGGCACAGGAATATGTTAAGTATTCTCCCAGCTCCAGATAGTCGTTTTGACGGCTGGACGGGCCTCCCGCATAGTAACAATCTATGGTCAGCGTATCGTCCGTGATAAACTTGACCTGTGAATGCAGCCCCTCCACGGGATACAAAACCGCCACTTGCCCCACATGAACGCCATCCTTCATGTATGCGGTAAGACGATTGACAAAGGCATTATAACGGGGCAGGATGCTTCCGTAATAGGGGTGACGAGGCGACAGCTCCGGTTCAAAAACCACCTTCCGATCATCGTACCACACCGCATGGGGAATTATTTCGTTAATCCCCTTTACGAATAAATCCTGCGTCTCACGGTACATCTGCGCTTCCGTCAGCCCGTTTGTGGCCCCGAAACATTCGCACATGATCCTTTGCTTGTTCCAATTATAGGCCGCGCTGCTCACCAGCTTATACGCCCGCCTGGCGCGTCCCGGAAAGCAAATCTGATCGATCCCCGGAACGTCCTGATATCGGAAGGATTTGAGAACATCGTCCGTAATGCCGCCTGGATTTACCACTTCTTCCTGATCAATGTGGCCCTTCAGAGAAATCCCGTGGGCAGTGCACCATTTCTGTATGGTGCCGGGGAAACCCTCCGCGTACAAATCCGCTCTCACGGACAGCATTTCACATCTGGCGGAAGCCGTGCTGTCGCCAATATCCATAAACAGCGCAGGATACAACAGGTGCGGACTGTAACCTTTGCGCGCCTCAAATTCGCGGTTGAAGTTGACCGTCCACGTGCGGCCATGCTGCGAGTAAAACTGCGGCTCATCATAGAAAGCGGAATTGATGGTATCGCCGAAGTATTCCGGAAAATGGCGATAGAAGGCCTCGTGCGTCAGTTCGATAAAGCGGTTGACCGATTCGGGTTCAAGATAGTTGACCAGGCTGTGATGATCGTGGACGCAGAAAAAGCGGAGCAAGCTCCATTCGCCCTTCTCATTCCAAGGCAAAAATTCTGCGCCATCGGCGCAAAGTTCCGTCACATCCCTGCGCTCATCACAAACTTCGTTGAACGCCACTGCCGACATCAGGACGCCGTCCTGTCGGGACAACACAAAACCTCCCGCAGACAGGGAATCACGCACCATATTGAGCTTTGAGGTCACTGCTTCGGGAAATTTTTCTGCCAACAGCCCTCCTGCTTTGCCGCTGGGAAACCAGTATTCGTCGTACAGGCATACTTTCAGTCCCAGCGACTTGGCAACTTTCAAAAGGATGCCATACATCTCAAAATACTCTTCACTGAGATAGGGAATTTCTGTCGCCTTGTATGAAATGACGCCGACTCCGCCATATCCGCACTCCGCGCACTGTTTGAGCAGATCGTAAAGTCCCTTTTCATCTGGTTTTCCGCTCAGAAACAGGAGCGGACAGGGATTGTTCTCCGCACTGAACTCGATTTTCATGAGTATCCCTCCAGACATTTTTCTTTTTGCTTTCCGATTTGCACGAATTCGATGTTCATCAGCCGGGCAACCTTTTCAAACAATCCGACATTGTGACCGATGCTCATGGCGCAGTGATGTGTCGGCGCATATCGGAACCATTGATCCATGTAATCATCCAGAGGCATCCCGAAATCCACATGGGTTTGCGTATTGCCAATCGCCAAGATTGGCAGTTTTACCGCCTGCCCTTCGGATGCAAGAAGCCGCAGCTTGCCGTTCCCCGTTTGCGTCAGCCCCAATGTCGTAATCGGGCCGGAAATCACATTGGCTTCCACAGAGACGCCGCTGCCGCGTTTTCCATGAAACACGCCCATTCCCCGCAGAACCGGCTTTCCGTCAGAGATGGATATATGGAATGGCCCATCATGGCCCAGCAGCATGGTATTGGTCCGATAATCCATCGCAACAATTTCCGTAAAGGATCCGCCTGTTCCCAACAGATCGCAAATTTTCATTGCAATGTTCGTCTTCAAATCGCCTTCTCCCGCACAGGGAATCCCTTTTGCCGTCAGAAGCGAATGCCCCACAATAAAACCACCCTGCAGATCTTCGTAATGATTGCCGTCCGCGCCGTGGTAATAATAGGAAAGTCCATCCAGCTTCTTATACTCCACCAATCGCGCCTGCGCAGCCGCTACCTGACATGCCCAGTTCATTTGTTCCTCTGTCGGCTTTTTTGCGATGGGATCGGAAGGTGAATCATCGCTGATCGCAAAGAATTGCTGAACCTCCCGCCGGATGTCCGCAATTTCCGAATCCGTCACCTTTTTTCGCTGACTGTCCAGATCACACATTTCCAGAAGCTCTATATGGATGCCCAGCTGAGCCTGCAGCATGGTAAAGTCACTGTACATATCCAGCATACCGGAATAGTTGTTGCCCAGAAATCCAAAACGAGCATGGGAAAGAGCATGCTTCACCTGTGCGGCATGCGCCCATTCCGATATTTCCTTCCAAGCCTTCTTCGCCTGTGGCATCCCGCAGGTTACTTCATCTGTCACCGAAATATCCGGCGTTTTTTCCAGCCCCAACAGTCCGTTGACGACATGAAACGGAAGCCCTGCTCTTTCAAAGGCGTTGGAAACCTCCGGAATCGGACAGCCGACACAATGCGCCAGCCATTCGCCCGTATCCGTTTGTGAATAATTCATTTGAGCCGTAGGCTGCAAATTGAGCCATACGGCCGGCGCTGTGCAAATCTGATGAACCGGCAGAACACAGCTGCTCGTAAAATAGGTAGCGCTGTGTGCGAAAATAATATCTACATTCTTGGCATTGAAATATTCTCCGGCGGCTCTGCCCGCCGTTTCTTCATCCACCAAACCGAAATTTGCGACTTCGCCATAACAGCCCAGCTTCTCTTCCAAAAAACGGTTATAGCCGAGAAGCCGCTCCTTCAACCCGGAAAACTGCGACCAATATGCTTTCAATCCGGCACTGTACAAACCAATACGCGCTTTCATCTTCGCCATTCTCCTGGAACCTCTGTTTTTGTTCGATTATATTCTTTTCTCCGGGCAGGAACAAGCACTGTTATTGTCGAATTATTATATAATATTGCTTTTTAGAGGTCGTGGAATATGCTGGAATATTGTTTGGACATCTCCCCGAAATCATATACCAATGTGTTTACCGCAGATGAAAGTGCCCGATCTTTTCCTTTATACATTGTAGAACTTGGACATTTCTATGCGAATCAAGGATATTTCACGCGGCGGGATGGGAAAATGTCTGCCTTGCTGATGTATACCCGTGCCGGAAATGGCGTGTTGCACTGGAAAAACCAAGTCTGCAATTTATATCCCGGCACAGCAGTGGTCATTTATTGCGATACATTTCACCAGTACTACACCGGTGATAGCGGAGAATGGGATCTCCTATGGGTACACATGGATGGAATGGGATTGAAAGGTTTCGCGGCTCCCCTGATGGATCGGTTAACCCCGATCAGATTGCATTCTGTCAGCGAAATGGAGGAGGCATTCAAGCGATTGGAATCCATGAAATCTAGCCTTGGCATTGTGACGCAGGCAGAAACAAGCCATATATTGAATGGAATGTTATTGAATATGCTGAAAAACCTGCACAAAACGGATCAGAAGGATGTCAACGGTCACAGTGAGGTGCGTCTGCTGACAGAATATATCCATGAGCATCTGTCTGAGGATATTGGCATGGCAGAATTTGAAAAACTCACACATTTTTCAAAATACTACCTCATCCATATTTTCCGCCAGCAAATTGGCGTGCCGCCATATCGCTACCTTCATCAATGCCGCATACAACGGGCGCAGGAGTTATTGCGTACCACCGATGACACGGTTTCGGAAGTCGGCGCAAAGGTTGGATACATGAATCCCGTATCATTCATTCGCCATTTTCAAAGCATACTGGGCACAACACCGGCCAGGTATCGCAAGGAATCGATCCATCTCTGCTTGAAAACCGTTCCATAGAATCGGAGGTTCGAACAGAGATTTGAACTTCGAAGCAATCCCAAGGTTTGCCGCGAATGGCCGGCGGAGCAAAATCCTGTACTTGTATCCGAAGAGTCCGTCGGAGATTTCCCCCTGCCGAAAGAACGCGAACATCCGTGTGCTCATGAAGATCCTGCAGACGGACATGGCTGTTTGGGAGAGAAAGTGTTCTTGATTCCTCAGGAGATGGAGGCGCAATCGGATGCATCTTCCTTACAAAAATCGTCGATGTCACAGAGCGTCGCGATCGGTTGTTCTGCCATGGAAAAGTTTTTCATCTGATTTTTGGCTTGTCGCGATGATCATTATATCAGATTTTCGGAGCTTTTCCTCCTTTTTCCTCCCGTAGAACGCACGTTGGCGCAACCTCCTGCGTAACGGTTCTGTTCCACGCCTCTTGGGCGGTTTGCGCAAAGCGCGGGATAGCCTCGAATCTCCAGCTGCATCGCAGAAGCCGCATTTCCGAAAGATTTTATACAGAGGCGAAAAAGCCCAGCTTGTCCAAAAGACTTTTTGACAAGCTGGCGGACGGGGAAGCAAGTGCCCCCGCCACGGCCGCGGATTTTGCTGAAATCCTGCGGGTTCCGGCCGCAAAATCCGCGCCCGTGGTCGACGTACACGCCGCAGGCCGCGATTGGAATTCGCGTGGCCCCAAGCCCTCTCATGTTCTCCCTGCGTTTTTCGACAGTCTGGTGGAGTCACATCGATGATATGACTCCATGCCTTTTGTCATGCCCA
>JAQXRL010000301.1 GCA_029218505.1 Eubacteriales bacterium
CAACGGGTGGTTATAACTTCGCCGAAAACGCGAAAGGAAATCGGCCCCTATGGGCTTGCGGCTTGTCAAAAAAGGTTTCTGGCAAGCTGGTGGTCGGAGGAGCAGACTTTCCCGCCGCGACCACCCCTGCCAGATTTTGCTTGAAGCCTGCGGATTCCGGTCAGGGAATCTGCAAGGAAGCGATTTTTTCGAAAAACCCGCTCCGTGGTCGCCATGCACGCCGCCAACCACGATTGCAGCACGAAAAGGCCGTGGCCCTCTCCCGCTTTTCCGGGGTTTTTCGACAGGCAAACGGCCCTCATTGTTGAACGGGCGGTTGTGACTTCTTATTTGGCGGATTTCACGGCTTCCACCAGCGCCCGGGCGCAGGCTTCGATTTCGTCGAATTTTCCCGCTTCGATCAGCGCCTTTTTCGCCAGGTTGCCTCCGACGCCCGCGCCAATGGCACCCGCGCGGATATATTCCGCCACGTTTTTCTCGTCCACGCCGCCGACGGCCAGGAAATCAATGTGACTCAGCGGCGCGCGCATGGCCTTCAGATATCCCGGGCCCAGGTTTCCCGCCGGAAATAGCTTCACCGCATCCGCGCCGGCATCATGCGCCATAACCGCCTCGCTGGGCGTCATAATGCCCGGCAGAGCGCCCATGCCAAGGCGCTTGGCTTCCCCAATCACCTTCACGTCCACGTTGGGGGAAACGAAAAATTTTCCGCCCGCATCCAGCGTCATATGCAATTGATCCAGGCTCAGCACCGTGCCTGCGCCCACCACCATGGAATCCCCAAAGGCTTTGCCCACCTTGGCGATGGAATCCAGCGTTCCTTTCCAGGAATCGGGATCTTTCTGGTTAAACGTGCATTCCAGCAGGCAAATGCCTCCGCGATGCAGCGCCTGGGCCAAATCCATCATGTATTCCGGCGCGATTCCCCGCACGATTGCCACCACGCCATGTTCTTTCACAAGATCCAAAAATGCCATGTTTTTCCTCCTATTCTGCCGATCGGCAGCGTTCGTCTTCTTCCACCAACAAAAGCGTCCCATGTTCCACGGACACATATGCCGTATCCGCAACAAAGTGATTGCTGCATCCGACGGGGAAATCGTTCGTGATCACGGCGTTTTCCAGCGGATATTGCAGCCCCCGCAGCGTCACACCGGTACATTCCGGGCTGACCGCAAACACCGACAAGATCTCATGCCGCCTGATCAGTGTAATTTCTCCCTCCGTCAACAACTGCATCCTGGTGTTTCCATCGTCCAGCACCGCCCTTGCGCCGTGTTTCCCGGCAAACAGCAGCGTTTGCACGTTCGCAATGGAATGTCCAAACCGTCCACCCAATCCGCCGACAATCAGGATGTCCCGAAAGCCCCGCTCCAGCGCGTATCGCACGCACAGCATGGTATCCGTATCATCCTTTTCCTTGGGATGTCGTATCACGGGCACGTTCGCCGGTTCCCGGGATGAATCAAAATCCCCCAGCACCACATCCGGCACAATTCCCATGGCGTGCGCCACGTTCTGGCCGCCATCGGCGCACAGCGCCAGATCGCCGGCCTCCATGCGGCACGCCTCGCCGGGCGTTCCTTCGCACACCGCCGCGAAAATGACGCATCTTCCCGGCAAATCGTGCACCCGGCGCATGTCCCAAATGCTTTCCAGCATCCCGTCGGCAATTTCCGCAATGCGGCCGTGCGCATAGCTTGCGGCCGCGTCCAAAATGCAATACGCCTGCATCCCCACGCGCTTTGCCCCGGCAATTCCCTCGTACACATCCTCGAACACGGCGCACTTCTCCGGCTTCACGCCCAGCTTTGCCGCCGCCCGCAGGAAGATGCCGCCGTCCTCCTTGCTGCGCTCCTTGGTGGAACAAAACGCGTCGAAGAGGTCGTACACGCCGTTGCGCTTCAGGCATTCTTCGTACAGATCCGGAGGCAGCGCCGTGGCCACCGCCAGCTTGACGCCCTGCTCCTTCAAATATTGCAGATATTCCCGGGAACCGGGTTTCAGGCCCACCCGGCAATGGTATTCCTCCCGGGACATGCGCGTCCATGTGGCGACAATTTCCTCCCACGATTCCGGAAAGCCAAAGCGCGCCCGGGTATATTCGGCGCTTTGGCGATAGGACAGGCCCGAAAGCGCCCGGGGATAGTCCTCCGGCATGGGAATGCCCTTTTCCGCAAAGTAGCGCCTGTCCACCTCTGCCCACACATACATGGAGTTCAGCAACGTCCCGTCCAGATCGAACAGCGCCGCCTGAAAGGGAATTTTCCGTTCCTTGTTCCCGGTCATGGCGTTACATGCGCTCCGGCGCTTCCAGGCCGATGAGATACAGCGCCTGGCGAATCACCTGGCTGGCGGCGCGGGTCAACGTGAGCCTGGCCGCGCGCACGGACAAATCTTCGTCCAGAATTTTGCTTTCGTAATAGAAGCGGTTGTATGCCTGGGCCAGATCCACGCTGAAACGTGTAATCATGGAAGGCTCGGATTTGTCAAACGCCGCTTTCAACACGCCGGGGAATTGCTCGATGAGCCGCACCACGTCCTGCGCGCCGCCGTCTGTCAGCGCGGCAAAATCCGGCTGCGCATCGCAAGCTCCGGCCTTGCGCAGCACCGAACAGCACCTGGCATGGGTATACATGACGTAGGGGCCGGTTTCGCCATCGAAATTCAGCGCCCGATCCCACCAAAAATCGATGTCCTTGCGGCGGTTGTTGTACAAAATAAAGAACACCACCGCGCCAATGCCCACCTGCCGGGCCACCTCGTCCTTGTTGTCCAGATCCGGGCTTTTTTCCTCCATAATTTCCCGAGCCTTTTGGATGGACGTGTTCAGCAGATCCTCCAGATAGACGATTCTGCCTTCCCGGGTGGACAGCGTCTGGCCTTCGAAGGACACCATTCCGAAATTGACGTGTTCGCACTGCTTGTACCAATCATATCCCATCAGTTCCAGCACCTTGAACAGCTGCTTGAAGTGCAGATCCTGTTGATACGCCACCACATACAGCGATTTGTCAAAATGATAGGTATCCTTGCGATACTTGGCGGCAGCCAAATCCCGGGTAATATACAGTGTGGCGCCATCGGAGCGCAAGATCAACGCCGGCGGCATGCCATAGGGTTCCAGATCCACGATTTTCGCGCCCTGATCCTCCTTCAAAAGGCCTTTTGCCTCCAATTCGTCGATGATGGGCTGCATTTTATCGTTATAAAAGCTTTCCCCGGCGTAGGAATCAAACTGTACGCCCAACAATTCATATACCTTTTCCGCATCCTTCAGCGTAACGCTCTTAAACCAGTTGAAGATTTCCAGCGCCTCGGGATTGCCGTCCTCGATGGCCTTAAACCACGCCCTGCCCTCGTCGTCCAGCGCGGGATTTTCCTTGGCCTCGGCGTTGAAGCGCACATACAGCTTTACCATTTCATCCACGCCGCCGCGCATCACCGTTTCCCGGTCTCCCCAACGCTTGTAGGCCGCAATCATCTTTCCGAATTGCGTGCCCCAATCTCCCAAATGGTTCACGCTCACCGTGTTCCATCCAAAAAACCGATACAACCGGGACAGGGAATTGCCAATCATCGTGGTGGACAAATGCCCGATGTGAAATCGCTTGGCAATGTTGATGCTGGAATAATCCAACACGCAGGTCTTACCCGCGCCGCTGTTGTCCGCGCCATATCCGTCTCCCGCCGCCAACGCGCCTTCCACCACCTGCCGCGCATACATCGCCTTGTCCACAAAAAAATTCAAATATCCCTTGACGGCTTCCGTCTTGCCCAAAAAGTCCGCCTTTACCGTCTCCGTCAGGCTTTCCGCAATCGCCACAGGAGATTTCCGCAACGCTTTGGACAGCTTGAAGCACGGGAACGCATAATCGCCCATGGCCGTATCCGGCGGAACTTCCAACGCCTGCATCAATTCCTCCGGCGCAAGCGCGCATTCCCCATATGCGCCCCGAATTCCCTCATACAATGCGTCCGCCAGCGCACATTTAAAATCCATCTTGATACACCCCATTACATCTTTTTGAATATATGCAATAGTATACCAGTTTTTTGTCCAAAAAAACAGGTGTACGGCGTAAATTCCCGTGCGGGAATTTTTATTTGCATATTGAATGGGATTGTGCTATGATATGTAGAAACAATGCAAAGGAATCCTGTTTTCCCCCATGGAAGGAGATGGCATCATCATGCAAAAGCTAATGCTGGGAAACGAAGCGGTGGCCCGCGGGCTGTATGAAGCCGGCTGCCGTTTTGTCTCCTCATATCCCGGAACGCCCTCCACGGAAATTACGGAGTTCGTCGCCAAATACGACGAAGTATACGCGGAATGGGCGCCCAATGAAAAAGTCGCCATGGAAGCCGCGTTGGGCGCCAGCATCGGGGGCGCGCGCAGTTTTTGCGCCATGAAGCACGTGGGCCTGAACGTCGCTGCAGATCCGCTGTTTACCGCATCCTATACCGGCGTAAACGCGGGCATGGTCATTGCCGTAGCGGACGATCCCGGCATGCACTCCTCGCAAAACGAACAGGATTCCAGGCACTACGCCCAGGCAGCCAAGCTGCCCATGCTGGAACCCGCCGACAGCACGGAATGCCTCGCCTTCACAAAGCTGGCATTTTCCCTTTCCGAAACGTTCGATACGCCCGTGATCCTGCGCACCTGCACCCGCGTGGCCCATTCGCAGAACCTGGTGACGCTGTCGGATCGCGCAAACGACGAAATCAAGCCTTATGAGAAGAATCCCGCCAAGTACGTCATGGCGCCCGCAAACGCCATCGGCCGGCATGTGGTGGTAGAAAAGCGCATGTCCGCCCTGGCAGAATATGCCGAAACTTGCGAAATCAACCGCGCCGAATATGGCGACAACCGGCTGGGCTTCATTACGTCGGGCACTTGTTACCAATATGTTCGGGAAGTGTTCCCCCAGGCCAGCGTGCTGAAGCTCGGCATGGTCAATCCCCTGCCGGATCGCCTGATTCGCGAATTTGCCGACAAGGTTGAAATGCTTTATGTCGTGGAAGAATTGGACCCCATTTTGGAAACCCACGTGCGCGCCATGGGAATTTCCCTGGCGGGCGGCAAGGACAAGTTCGGCCTGCTGGGCGAATTGTCCCAACGCAAGCTGCGTCAGGCCATGGGCTTGTCCGTTCCCGAAGCCGTCAGCTTTGAGGAACCCGTTCCGCCCCGGCCGCCCGTCATGTGCGCCGGCTGTCCGCATCGCGGATTGTTCTATGTGCTGAAAAAGCTCAAGCTCACCGTGTGCGGCGATATTGGCTGTTACACGCTGGGCAGCGCGCAGCCGCTGTGCGCCATCGACACCACCATTTGCATGGGCGCGTCCGTGTCCGGCATCCACGGCTTCACCATGGCGCGCGGCGAGGAAGCCACGAAATCCACCGTTGCCGTCATCGGCGACAGCACCTTCATGCATTCCGGCATCACGGGCCTGGTAAACATCGCCTACAACGGCTCCAACGCCACGGTGATCGTGCTGGACAACTCCATTACGGGCATGACCGGGCATCAGCAAAACCCCTCCACGGGCCTGACGTTGAAAAATCAGCCCGCTCCCGCCATTCGCATTGAGGACATCTGCCGCGCGGCGGGCATCCAGCGGGTGCGCGTCGTGGATCCCCAGGACATGGCCGCCATGGAGCAAGCCGTCCAGGAAGAGCTGGCCGCACATCAGCCCAGCGTGATCATTTCCCGCAGGCCCTGCGCCATGCTGAAGTGCGTCAAGCCCAAGCCGGCGCTTTCCGTCAACCCGAATCTGTGCCGCGGTTGCAAAAAGTGCATGAAGCTGGGCTGCCCTGCCATCGTCTTTGAAAACGGCCGGGCGCGCATTGACGAAACCTTGTGCGTGGGTTGCGGACTTTGCCCGCAAATGTGCGCCTTTGGCGCCATCGGAAGGGAGGACGCGTAATATGAACACCACTTCCATCATGGTTGTCGGCGTGGGCGGACAGGGCACTCTGCTCGCTTCCAAGATTTTGGGCAACGTACTGGTGGCCAAGGGCTGCGACGTCAAGTTGTCCGAAGTACACGGCATGTCTCAGCGAGGCGGTTCCGTGGTGACATACGTCAAATTTGGCGAGAAAGTGTATTCGCCCGTCATTGAGATCGGCGAGGCAGACTATATTCTTTCCTTTGAAGCCCTGGAGGCCGCGCGCTGGGTGAGTTACCTGAAAAAGGGCGGCAAGCTCATTACCAACACGCAAAAAACATATCCCATGCCCGTCATCACCGGCGCCATGGCATATCCGGAAGACATCATCGGAAAATTGTCTGCCAAGGTGGACGTGATCGCCCTGGACGCGCTGGAATTGGCGCTTCAGGCCGGCAGTCCCAAGGCCGTAAACCTGGTGCTCATCGGCGTGCTTTCCGCCATGACCGATATCCCGGAAGACGCCTGGATCAACGCCATCGAAAACACCGTTCCGCCCAAATTCCTGGAAATGAACAAAAAGGCCTTCGCCCTGGGGCGAAGCTATCGCCAATAACACACGTTTGTTGGGCTGGCTGTCATACGGCAGCCAGCCCAAACGTTCTCCCCCGTCGAAATCAGTCCTGCCGCCAATGCCGCAGCGTTGGCAGCGTCTGCTGAAGAAACGCGCGCACCGCTTCCTCCGGCCATTGGTCGGAGGACATGTGTTTTCCCAAAAAATCCATCAATTCCTCCAGGGACGAATAAACAAATTTCCCTTCCGCATAGCACCATTTACAATATTCTTCGTTGAACGCGCCATCTGTTTCCCGGCTGATGTTCTCGTCCTCCAAGGGCATGCCGCAGCATTGACAAATCAGTTTTTGCGGCGAACCCAACAACGTATTGATGGACACCCCAAATTCCCGGGAAATCCGCTTTAACGTTTCCGTGTTGGGAATCGTCTCGCCGGTTTCCCACCGGGAAACCGCCTGCCGCGTGACATACAGTTTTTCCGCCATTTGCTCCTGGGTCAAATTGTGCTTCCCTCGGATTTCCACCAATACATCCTTCGTTTCCATGCAATCCACTCCTTTTTCTTCATCATACCCCTTTTCCGCTTGCCTGGCAAGCAACGCGTTGTTGCTTTGGCCAAAAACATGAGCGCGGCGCACACGCGCCACGCTCGATTTCTTGTCTTTCTCCGTCCGGTTCACAAACCCTTATGCGTTTTCATCGTTTCCTTCGTTTTCTGCTTCGGTTTCTTCTTCCTCGGCTTCCGCGCGGGCCACATGCACGATGGATGCATCCCCATCCACGCGCATGATGCGCACGCCCTGGGTGTTGCGGCCAAGCACGGAAATGTCCTTTACGGGCGTGCGAATGACGGTGCCGTCATCCGTAATCATCAACAGGTCCTCTTCCTCATGCACCAGGAGCTGGCATGCCAACAACCCGGTTTTCTCGGTGAGGTTCATGGCCTTAATGCCCTTGCCGCCGCGCGTTTGCAGGCGATATTCGTCAATGTTGGTGCGCTTTCCGTATCCCAGGCGGGTGATCGACAGCACCTGCGCGCCGTCCTCCACCGCCGCCATGTCTACCACTTCGTCGCCGTCATCCAATTCGATGGATTTTACGCCCATGGCGGAACGCCCCATAGGCCGCATATCCGTTTCGGAGAAGCGGATGGCCATTCCTTCCCGGGTGCCCAGCAGCATATCCTGCTTGCCGTCGGTAAGTTCCACGCTGATGAGATCGTCGTCCTCCCGCAGCACCAGCGCAATCAATCCGGCCTTGCGCAGATTCACAAATTCGCTCAATTCCGTGCGCTTGATGCAGCCCTTCTTGGTGGCCATTACCAGATAGTGTCCGGGCACCTTATCCGCCGGAACCGGCAGCATGGCCGTTACCTTTTCCCCTGCGTCCAGGCTCAGCAGATTCACAATCGCGGTTCCTCGTGCGGTTCGCCCTGCTTCCGGAATTTCGTAGCAATTGATTTGATATACGCGGCCCCGGTTTGTGAAGAACATCAGGGGATCATGGGTGGACGTCACATACATCCGTTCCACGAAATCTTCATCCCGGGTCGTGGTGCCCGTAATTCCCTTGCCGCCCCGGCGCTGGGCGCGATACGTGGACTTGGGCAACCGCTTCACATATCCAAAATGCGTCAGCGTTACCACCATGTCCTCTTCCTGGATCAAATCCAGCATGTCGATTTCGCCTTCCAGCGCGGAAATCTCCGTGCGGCGGTCATCCGCATACTTGCGCCGGATCTCCAGAATTTCATCCTTGATAATGCCATACACCAGCTTTTCGTCCGCCAAAACTTCCCGATAATATGCAATCAACTTTTGCAATTCGGCATATTCGGCCTCCAGCTTTTCCCGTTCCAAGCCGGTCAGCCGCTGCAGGCGCATGTCCAAAATCGCCTGTGCCTGGCGTTCAGACAGTCCAAACCGTTCCATCAGGCCGGCCTTGGCCACATTCGCGTCTCTGGAGCCTCGAATCAGCGCAATGACCTCGTCGATATTGTCCAACGCAATCAGCAGGCCTTCCAGGATATGGCTTCGGGCTTCCGCTTTGTTCAAATCGTATTGGGTGCGCCGGCGAATTACGTCCACCTGATGTTCGATATAATGATGGATGATCTGCCGCAGCGACAATATCTTCGGCTCTCCGTCCACCAGCGCCAGCATGTTCACGCCGAAGGTATCCTGCATCTGCGTGTGCTTATACAGATAATTCAGCACGACATTCGCATTTACGTCCCGCTTTAATTCAATCACGATGCGCATGCCCTGCCGGTCGGATTCATCCCGGATGTCCGAAATGCCATCCAGCCGCTTTTCATGCACCAATTCGGCAATCTTTTCAATCAGCCGCGCCTTGTTTACCATATACGGAATTTCCGTAACCACAATGCGCTGACGGTTGCCGTGCATTTCCTCAATTTCGCTCTTGGCGCGCACGATCACCTTGCCCTTGCCTTCGTGATATGCGTCGTATATGCCGCGCCTTCCCAAAATAACGCCGCCTGTGGGAAAATCCGGCCCTTTGACGTATTCCATCAAATCGTCCACGCTGCATTCCGGATTGTCCAGCATGCACACCACCGCGTCAATGACCTCGCCCAGGTTGTGGGGCGGAATGTTGGTGGCCATGCCCACCGCAATTCCCTGGGAACCGTTTACCAGCAGGTTCGGGAACCGCGACGGCAGCACCGCCGGTTGCATCAGTGTTTCGTCAAAGTTCGGATAAAAATCCACCGTTTCCTTGTCCAAGTCCCGCACCATTTCCATGGACAGTTTGGACAGCTTTGCTTCCGTATATCGCATGGCTGCCGCGCCATCGCCGTCCACGGAGCCAAAGTTTCCCTGGCCCTGCACCAGCAAATAGCGCGTGGAAAAATCCTGCGCCAAGCGCACCATGGCGTCGTACACCGCGCTGTCGCCATGGGGATGGTATTTACCAAGCACATCGCCCACGATGCGCGCGGACTTGCGGAACGGCTTGTCCGGCGTCACGCCCAATTCCACCATGGAATAGAGGATGCGCCGATGCACAGGCTTCAGGCCGTCGCGAACGTCCGGCAGCGCCCGGCTGACGATGACCGCCATTGCGTAAGAGATAAATGATTTTTTCAGCTCGTCTTCCAGTTCAATGGGTGTGAGCTGGCCCGCATTGTTTTCGTTCAAGGGTAATAGCCCCTTTCTTTCTGGCCGGCGGCAGAACTGCGCTGGGCTGTCTGTCGCCCGGAAATTTTTTCAGGGATCCGGCAAAGATCTTGAAGGCAAGCGCCCGACGAAGCGGGATTCCAAAGAAGATCGCTTCCTTTGGCGAAGTTCGGGGCAGCGCCCCGGCGCATCCAACCCTGCCGTTCTGTCAGATGTCCAAATCCGCCACCAGTTTGCAGTTTTGTTCAATGAATTCGCGGCGGGGTTCCACCTGGTCGCCCATGAGCAGGGTAAACGTTTCATCGGCGGCGATCGCGTCCTTCATTTCCACGCGATACATGATGCGGGTTTCGGGGTTCATGGTGGTGTCCCACAATTGCTCCGCGCTCATTTCTCCCAAGCCTTTGTAACGCTGCACATCCGGTTTTGCATCCCGGCCCAGTTCGTCCAAATAGCGCTGCAATTGTTCGTCGGAATAGACGTATTTTTCCGTCTTGCCTCGCGTGACTTTGTACAGCGGAGGCTGGGCAATATACACATAGCCGTCCTCGATGAGCTTGCGCATATGCCGATAGAAGAACGTAAGCAGCAAAATGCGAATATGGCTTCCGTCCACGTCCGCATCGGTCATGCATACAATGCGATGATAGCGCAATTTCGACGGGTCAAAATCGTCGTTAAAGCCGCCGCCAAACGCCGTAATCATGGCCTTGATCTCCTGGTTGGCCAAAATGCGGTCCAGCCGCGTCTTTTCCACATTCAAAATTTTGCCGCGCAGGGGCAAAATTGCCTGAAAGTGCCGGTCGCGGCCCGTCTTTGCGCTGCCGCCGGCCGAATCGCCCTCCACCAGGAAAATTTCGCATTTTGCCGGATCCCGTTCCGAACAATCCGCCAACTTGCCTGGCAGCGACGCCGATTCCAATACGCTCTTTCTGCGGGTGAGATCCCGCGCCTTGCGCGCCGCTTCCCGCGCCCTGGCCGCCTGCAGGCATTTGTCCAACACCGCCTTGGCCGCGGCGGGATTTTCTTCAAAATACACGCTCAGATTTTCCGCCACCAGCGCATCCACCAGCGGCCGGATTTCGCTGTTCCCCAATTTGGTCTTGGTCTGTCCCTCAAACTGCGGCTCCACCAGTTTGACGGAAATAATCGCCGTCAAGCCTTCCCGAATGTCTTCTCCGGTAAGGTTCGCATCCGAATCCTTCAGGATCTTCGTCCTGCGGCCATAATCGTTAATTACTCGCGTCAGCGCCGTGCGAAAACCCGCCAGATGGGTGCCGCCTTCCGGCGTATGAATGTTGTTGGCAAAGGAGAACACGCTTTCGTTGTATCCGTCGTTCCATTGCAAGGCCACTTCCACCGTGGAACCGTTTTTTACGCCCTCGATATAAATGGGATCGGAAAACAGCACCTCTTTGTGCTTGTTCAAATATTCCACAAAGGAGATGATGCCGCCTTCATAATGGTATTCCGCCTTGGCGTTTGGCTCCACGCGCTCATCCGTCAGACTGATGCGAATGCCCTTGTTCAAAAACGCCATTTCCCGAAAACGGGTTTTCAGCGTGTCAAAGTCAAACTTTCCGGTTTCAAAAATGCCTGGTTCCGGCGTTTCTCCGGTCTTGACATCCGGCCAAAACCGAATTGTGGTGCCGGTGCGCTGGGTTTCCCCCACAATCTTCAGGTCGTACAGGATCTTTCCCCGCTGATATTCCTGTTGATAGATTTTGCCGTCCTGATATACGTTTACCTGCAGATGGCTGGACAGCGCGTTTACCACGGATGCGCCCACGCCATGCAAGCCGCCGGAAACCTTATAGCCGCCGCCACCGAACTTTCCGCCCGCGTGCAACACCGTTAGGCACACCTCCACCGCGGGCCTGTGCATCTTGGGATGAATGCCCACGGGAAAACCGCGGCCATTGTCCTCTACGGTTACGCTCCCGTCCTGGCTCAAGGTTACGCGGATGTGGTCGCAAAAGCCTGCCAGCGCCTCATCCACCGCGTTGTCCACAATTTCGTATACCAAGTGGTGCAATCCGCGTTCATCCGTAGAACCAATATACATGCCGGGTCGTCTGCGAACCGCTTCCAGGCCTTCCAACACCTGAATTTGGCTCTCGTCATAATGGTTATCTTTTTGCATGTTTTGCTGCCTCATCGCGCACCGCTTTCGCAGCCCGCCAAATAATTTTTCTACTATTATATTATAGCACTTTTTTGCGCATTTAGCCAGACGTTTCAGCGATTGTTGAAGAACATTTAACTCTTTGGAAAATCCTTTTCCGGAACTTCCACATTCTTCCTTGACACGCAGCCGAAAATAGGATACCATACCATCAGGAAACCCAATACAAAAAGGAGCCTTGCCGTATGCGAAAAATAGACTTAACCGGCGCGTGGAACATGCGCGCGATGGACGAAACGCAATGGACGCCGGCGACGGTGCCCGGCAGCGTATACGCGGATTTGCTTTCCGCCGGCAAAATGGAGGATCCCTACTATCGGGACAACGAAATGACCGCATGCCGGTTGATGGACAAGGATTACATATACGAAAAACGCTTTGCCTTGACGGCGGAGGACATCACCGGGGATCCCATGCTGCTGGTGTTTCACGGTTTGGACACCATCGCGGATATTTCCCTGAACGGTCATCTGTTGGGGCACGCGGACAACATGCACCGCGTCTGGGAATTTCCGGTTACGGACTTCGTTCAGGAAGGCGAAAACCTGTTGCGTGTGGAATTCGCGTCCCCCAACCGCTTTGTGGAAAGCGCATATCAGGCCAGTCCCATTGGCGGCTCCACCGACTGCACCCGTGGCTTCCCGCATTTGCGCAAGGCGCACTGCATGTTTGGATGGGATTGGGGTCCGCGCCTTCCCGACGCGGGCATTTGGCGAAATGTGGAACTTTTGTGCGTGGATGAAGCGCGGCTCATCGGCGTGCGCGTACACCAGGAGCACCAGGATGGCAAAGTGCGCCTGTCCTTTGAGGCCGAAATTGAAGATCTCACCGGCCTGTGCGAATGCTGCCAGCGGGAATTCGATTTGCGCGTTTCCGTCGCCGCGCCGGACGGCGCCCATTGGGAATCCGACGGCGAGGACATCGAAATCGTTCAGCCCATGCTGTGGTGGCCCAACGGCTATGGCGAACAGCCCCTGTATCGCGTGCATGTGGATTTGATGGATGAAGGCCGCGTGCTGGACTCCTGGGACGCGCGCATTGGTCTGCGCACGCTGACCATGACCCGCAAAAAGGATTCCTATGGCGAAAGTTTTGCCACCACCGTGAACGGCGTAGAAATCTTCGCCATGGGCGGCGATTATATTCCGGAGGACAACATTTTGGCCCGCGTGACGCCGGAACGCACCCGCCGGTTGATTGCCGATTGCAAGCTGGCCCATTACAACGCCATCCGCGTATGGGGCGGCGGTTATTATCCGGACGATTGGTTTTACGACGCATGCGACGAAGCCGGCCTCATTGTATGGCAGGATTTCATGTTTGCCTGCGCCATGTATGAACTGACCCCGGAATTCGAAGAAAACATCCGCGCAGAATTCGCCGACAACATTCGCCGTCTGCGCCACCATGCGTCCCTGGGGCTTTGGTGCGGCAACAACGAAATGGAATTGGGCGTGGTGGACAACTGGTACAACCCCACGCCTGCCCAATACACCGCTTACGTCAAGATGTATGAGTACATTTTGCCCCAGGTTTTGCGTGAATTGGATCCGGACACCTTCTATTGGCCTGCGTCGCCCTCCTCCGGCGGCGGATTTGACGCACCCAACGATCCCAATCGCGGTGACGTGCACTATTGGGAAGTGTGGCACGGCAACAAGCCCTTCCCCGAATATCGGAAATATTTCTTCCGTTACGCTTCCGAATTCGGCTTTCAGTCCTTCCCCTGTCTGAAAACCGTGGAGCGCTTTACCGAACCGGAGGATCGCAACGTGTTCTCCTACGTCATGGAAAAGCACCAGCGCAACAACAGCGCCAACGGCAAGATCATGAACTATCTTGCGCAAACCTTCCTGTACCCCACGGATTTTGACACGCTGCTGTACGCGTCCCAATTGCTGCAAGCCGAAGCGATTCGCTATGGCGTGGAACACTGGCGGCGCAACCGCGGCCGCTGCATGGGCGCCATCTACTGGCAAACCAACGACTGCTGGCCCGTCGCCAGTTGGGCGTCGATCGACTATTTTGGCCGTTGGAAAGCGCTGCACTATGCCGCAAAGCGCTTCTTTGCCCCGGTGCTGTTGTCCTGTCAGGAAGAAGGAACCCTTACCCAGAACACCAACGTCAACGCGCAGCCTTTCCCCATGGAAAAATCCGCCACGCTGAACGTCTCCAATGAGACCATGGCGGATGTGGAATGCGTGGTAAAGTGGTCCCTGCGGTCTCCGGAAGGGGAAATCCTCCGACACGGCCGGGAAACCCTGCGCGTGCCCGCCCTGTCCGCCCTGTGGCTGGATAAGCTGGACTTTTCGGACGAACCGCTGTACGACCGCTATTTCGCCTACACGTTGGAAATCGGCGGCGAGAACGTTTCCATGGGCACCGTACTGTTTTGCGCACCCAAGCACTTCCATTTTGCCGATCCTGCGCTCACCCTGCGGCGGGAAGGCGACGAACTCGTCATTTCCGCCAGCGCCTATGCCCGGGCCGTGGAGATCCTGTGCGATGACGGCGATCCGCTGTTCTCGGACAATTATTTCGACATGAACCCCGGCGAAACGCGTGTGCGGATCCTGCGCGGCGACGGTTCCTGTTTCCGCGTTCGCAGCGTATGGGATATTCGGTAACAAACCGCATCCCTCGCTTCACACCCCCCTTTCTGGGGGCCATGCTGCGCACCGTTCCATGTCGTAAAAGATCAAAACCTCGCTGTTTCCAGTGGAGCCGCATCGCCATGCGGCTCCATTCAAAGCGTTGACAAAGTCAACACTTTGCCAGACGCTGAAAAAGCCTGCAAGACAAGGAAGCAAGGCTGCAAATGAGGGAGCTTACACGGACGTAAGTGACCCAAATTTGCAGCCGCTGCGGACAAAGTAAGCAAAAATGCCAACCACTTTTCTCCTTTCGGTTGGCATTTTTGCGTTTGCAGGGGTTGTCAGCGGTCTGAGTGGAGCCGCATCGCCACGCGGCTCCATATCTTTTGCGAAAGCGCCTTCTCCATAACCCAACCCCATCGAAAGGATTTCGCCTGTCCGGCGAACAATTTAAAAAACCGAAGGACCACCGTCCTCCGGTCAGACTGCCGAAAAATTCAGGGAGAGCACGAGAGGGCTTCGGGCCACTCGAATTCCAATCGTGGCCGTGGCGGGAGGGAGTTTGCTTCCCCATCCACCAGCTTGTCAAATAGATTTTTTGACAAGCTGACCGAAGGACAGCTGTCCTCCGGTCATGACGCAGGAATGCAGTTTTCATTTTCCTGCCGCTTCCACGCGCCGCAGCAGCGCCTGAAAATCCGGCCTTGAACGCAGATCATCGTAGGCGTCATGGCTCATCAACGTTTCCGCAAACGCGCGAAGCACTGCCCGGCGCTGTTCCGCCAGCACAGCCGGCACGGTAGATTCATTCATGGCGGAAAACAGTGGATTTTCC
>JAQXRL010000302.1 GCA_029218505.1 Eubacteriales bacterium
ATCTATGTGTGGAGCGGCGTTTGGCAAGGACTTGGATGGGGATCTATTATCTATATTGCGGCGCTGTCCGGCATTTCGCCTGAATTATATGAGGCGGCCAGAATTGACGGCGCGTCCCAGATGCAAATCATTTGGAATATCAACATTCCGGGAATTTTGCCTACGGTCATTGTGATGTTGATTTTGAACACAGGAAATGTGCTGTCGGTTGGCTTTGAGAAAATCTTCCTGCTGCAGAACTCTTTGAACCTGGACGCTTCCCGGGTGATTTCCACGTACGTGTACGAAATCGGGTTGCAGGGCGGTCAATTCAGTTATTCGTCGGCAATTGGCTTGTTCAACAACGTGGTAAACGTGTTGTTCATCCTGTTGGTAAACAGCATATCCAAGAGGGTTACGCAAGTCAGCCTATGGTGAAGGGAGGGAAAAATATGCAAACAGGCACGATTCAGAAATCCCTGGGAGACAAGGCGTTCAACGTTTGTAATATCGTCCTGCTCACGATATTGACGCTGGTGATTCTCTATCCGCTGTATTTTATCGTTATTGCGTCCATTTCGGAGCCATACGCCGTGGCCAAAGGACAAGTGTATTTTCTCCCCAAGGGATTTACGCTGGAGGCATACAAAAATGTGTTTTCCAACAAATTGATCTGGAGCGGTTATGAAAATACGATCATCAACACGGTGCTGGCCACCAGTTATAATCTTCTGCTAACCATTCCGGCAGCGTACGTATTGACCAAGAAGGACATGCCCGGGCGCATGGTGATGACATGGTATTTTTTCATTACCATGTACTTTGGCGGCGGCATGGTGCCCACATATTTGCTGGTGAAAAGCCTGGGACTTTTGAACACCCGCTGGGCGTTGATTCTGGGAACGGGCGTGAGCTGTTGGAATCTGATCGTCACGCGCCAATTTTTCGCCTCCAGCGTTCCAAATTCCATTTATGAAGCGGCATACATAGACGGTGCGTCGGAAATTCGGACGTTTACCAACATTGCACTGCCCTTGTCCAAGCCGATTCTCGCCATCATGGCCTTGTTTTACGGGGTGGGACATTGGAATGCGTATTACAGCGCGCTGCTGTACGTTACGAAAAAACAATTGTGGCCGTTGCAGCTGGTGCTGCGCAGCATCCTGATTTCCAACGAAACGGCGCTGACAGCCATTGATACCAGCGCGGACATGGAAGAAATGATCTATGCAGCCAACAAGGCTTACATGGCGTATGCCATGAAATACGCGCTGATCTTTGTGGCGAGCGCTCCGCTGCTGGCGGCCTATCCATTTGTGCAGAAACACTTTGTAAAGGGAATGCTCATCGGTTCCATCAAGGGCTGAAAAAGAGAATCAAAACGGTTTGCGCTCGACCGGCCGGAGGGCGCCGGACCGTTTGGATAAACAAAATGCAAGGAGGATGTTTTATGAAACGGAAGGCGATACTGTTGGTATCTTTGTTGTTGACGCTGTCCCTGTTGGCGAGCGCTGCTGTGGCAGAGATGCCGGAATATCTAAATTTGGAAGGCTATGCCCCCATTGTCAACGGCGATGCGGTGCATCTTACCATTGCGGTTCCGCAAAGCGACATTCAGGGCGAGGCAAAGGACATTTGGTTTTGGGAATATGCCAGACAGGTGATGAAGATTGATTTCGAAGTCATTCAGACGGCCAGCGTGGATGAATACAAACAACTGGTGTTTGCATCCGGCGATCTTCCGGATATCCTGTTCAGCTTGGGCATTAATTCCGCGAACCAGATGACCTATGGCGTGGGCGAAGGCATGCTGCTGGCGCTGGATCCGTATATCACGCCAGAACTGATGCCCAATCTGTCGGCGAGAATTGCGGAAATGCCCCAGGTTCTCGATGTGCTTACCGCGCCGGACGGTCACATTTATACGTTGGGCAAAATTGGCGAAGAGAACAACGAGGGTTCCTGCCCGCGCATTTTCGTAAACACCAACTGGCTGGAGCAGGTAAACATGGAAATGCCCACGACGTTGGAGGAGTTCCTGGAAATGCTGCGTGCGTTCAAGGGCCTGGGCGAAGACATTGTGCCGATGGCGGGAGGATATGGCGCGCTGAATCCTTCTCTTGCAATTCTGACCGCATATGGGTATAATACAAGCGATCCCAAGGGCTTGACGATTTCCATGCGCAATGGGAAACCGGTGTTTCCTTTCGGAGACAGGGAAGCCTATGGCGCTTACCTGACCACCATGCATCAGCTTTATGAAGAAGAATTGATTGCCCGTGATTTTTACACAACGGATCGCGCAACCGCCAGAAGTCTGATGGCGGAAAACAGAACGGGCGTGTTTGCGGAGCCTGCGTATCTGTCCGTGCCGGAAAGCTTTTCCGAATGGTGGGCCATGATTCCCTTGACCAGCGAATACAACGAAACGCCCATCTGGTATGCGGATCAGAGTTATATCAACAACGGCGTGTTTGCGGTAAGCGCGGAATGCAAGTATCCCGAAGTCGCCATGCGGTTTGCGGATTTCTGGTTTGATCCCATCAATTGCTTCTTGGCTTGCTATGGCCCGAATGAAGCGGAAACGGATCTGTTCCTGGGCGTGGAAGACATTGAAGGCTGGTATCTGGCGGAAGATGAAAAGAACATGGGATATCATGCTGTCGATAACGATACTACGGGCGTGTACAGCAGTGCATATAACTATCG
>JAQXRL010000303.1 GCA_029218505.1 Eubacteriales bacterium
CCCCCGCGGCAGAAGAAACCCCCGTGACGGAAGAAACCCCTGCCGCGCAGGAGACCCCTGCGGCGGAAGAAACCCCTGCGGTGCAGGAGACCCCTGTGACGGAGGAAACCCCTGCGGCAGAGGAAGCGCCCTTCGCATGCGGATATGCGATGGTAATGCAGGGGAAAAAACTTTACGAGGCGGCGGATTGCAAAAAAGCTGTAGGCGAGTTGGCGGATGAAAAAGCAGCGGTGTATGCAACGGAGCGCTTGCAGACGAACAGCGCGTCCGGAGACGTGTTGCGCGTGCTATATGCAATTGTGACGGATGAAGTCCCGGTTGTGAAAGAAGGATATCTCTATGCCAAAGACGCAACCGCGATGGATGAGAAAATGGTGCAGGAATATGAAACCTGGTGCAAGCAGGCCCAGCGGGATGTAAAGCATGAGCTGGAAGGCAAGGACATCCTGCTGATGACGATTGAGTTTGTGGCAGACGCGCAGCCGGTGGAAGCGGAGCAATCCCCGGAAGCCGAACAAACGGCACAGCCGCTGTCCGTAGAAGAGTTTGCGGAAGGAATCGTGGCGGTGACGACCGCATCGGAAGTAAACGTGCGGAGCGAAACTACGACGGATTCCGAATGCGTGGCGAAAATTGCGGAAGCAGGAACGCAGGTAACGGCAACGGGAAAAGTCCTCCTGGAAAATGGCGAGACGTGGTATCGAGTGGCGTTGGACGAACAGGTGGTTGGATATGTTCGGTCTGATTTGCTCGCGCTCGTGGAAACAGAAGAAACGCCGCAGATTCCTGTGGGAGCGCTGGTGCTGAATAGAGACAACATGCAATACGTCGATCCGGAAACGGGAATTGCGGCGGCTTATGTGGATCAAGAAGGAAACTTGATCGATGCGGAGACGGGCCTCGTTTTGGCAAAAGTGGATTTGAATCAAAATGTTATTTATCTGGAAACGAATCCGGCGGCGCAGAACGCGGACGAGGACTGATAAAACATACGAAGCTTTGATCCGTTGCAGAACCGGAAATGGAGGTTGTCGGAGATGGAAAAACGGAAAAACCGAAACGGACGCATCGCGGCATTGCTGGCGTTGACATTGTTTGTGAATGTGCTGCTCGGTTCGTTTGGCGTATTTTCGGGGAGCACAAGGGCGGAAGGAACGGAGACGCGCGAAATTGTGAGCGACGACGCCTCAATTTTGACACAGGAAACATTGGAAATGTTGCGTGCCCGCGCGGAACAGGAGAAAGCGGAAGCGCTTCGGGCGCTGTACGCAAGCCTGATGGCAACCGAAACGAAAGCCGAAGCCGAAGTGCTCGTGGCAGGCATGAGCGACGAGGAATGGAACGCGTTTACGGCATCGCTCACCGACGAAGAATATGATGCCCTGATGCAGCATTTTTCCGCCTTTGAGGAGCGCACGATACGTCCTGCGGAGAGATATGTCAACGCAGGTCCGCTGTTGGACGCGGTCATGGTGAATGCTCCGACTGCGAGATTTGCGCGCTTGATGAGCCGGTCCACAGCCAATGAAAACGGCTTGATCCTGTCGAAAAGTGCAGAAAAGAGCGGAGACGGATACAAAATTACGCTGGAAGCATATACCACAGGCGACGTAACCACGCAGGATGTAACCGAGCCGGTGGACGTGTATCTGGTGCTGGATCAATCCAGCAGTATGGATGAGAACTTCGGCAGCTGGCGGTATACCAGACAGGATGCGATGAAAACCGCGGTGACGAATTTTATCAATTCTGTCGCGAACAAATACAGCGAAAACGGTTCTGACCACCGCATTGGGATTATTACATATACAGATGCCGGTAAAGTGAGAAGTTCTCTGCGGAAGGTGAATACTGCTGGAAAAAATGCGCTGATCAATATCGTGAATGGTTTGAATGCAGACGGGGACACCAGACAAGGGGCAGGCCTGAAGCTGGTTGATTTTGCGCAATGCGTATCCGGGAGCGAAGTGACGAAGACAGAGGGACGCAAACAGGTTGTCATTCTGTTTACGGACGGCGTTCCCGCGGAAAGCGGCACGGATGACTTCAATGTAGCTTGGGGCAACGAGGCCGTCGCAGAGGCCAAGAAACTGAAAGACGCCGGCGTAACCCTGTATACCATTGGTATTTTTGACGGCGCGAAACAGGATGAACTGTATGGGGCGAAGTTTGGCGGAAGATATCGGCGGAATAAGTATAGTTCTTGGAACTACGCCGAAATTGCCTGCACGGGTGAAGTTGGAAGCCTTTGGGGCGGCTACTACGAAACCTGGTACGGCTGGAACGAGTACAATCGGGCGGAGATGGATGTCGCGGCTGCAAACCGAATGATGAATTACATCTCCAGCAATTTCCCGGGTGCCACGAGCCTGGGGCTGGAGTTTGGAACGCAGTCTTTTACATCGGGCGGCAATACATATTCCGGAAATGGATATAAAATTACCGATAACGCTTCCCGGGCAAAGAGCGGATATTATTTGACTGCCTCCAATTCGGACGATTTGGACGATATTTTTGATGCGATCAGCGAACAGATTGAAACGCCAACGATTGAGCTTGGCGCGGACACGGTAATTCAGGACGTTGTGACGCCTTATTTTGACTTGCCGGCCAGCGATGCCGACATCAAGGTGTACACGCAAAATTACAATGGCACGGCCTTCGCAGGCGATCGCGCAGATGTCACCAGCCAAATGACCGTTACCCGGGATGCGGCTACCAACAAGGTTTCCGTCAAGGGCTTTGACTTCAACGCAAACTTTGTCACCGATACGGCGAAGGAAAACGGCACCTACGGCAAGAAACTGATCATCGAATTCACCGTCACGGCGAAGGAAGGCTTCCTGGGCGGAAACCAGGTTCCCACCAACGTTGCGGCAGATTCCGGCGTGTATCTGGATGGTGAATCCGTGGAAGCCTTCTCTCAGGAACCGAAGGTGGACGTGCCGATTCCCGCAATTGTGGTTACGGCCGCGGATAAAAATGTGTACTTGTTGAACTCTCTTTCTCTCAACGACCTGAAGAACGGCGCCACAATTTCCGTTGGCGGCGCGACGCCCGTGAATTACGAAACATGGCTGGCGGGGTTGGAGGACTGGCAAAAAGCGTACGTCAATATTTCGGATTCGCTGACGTATG
>JAQXRL010000304.1 GCA_029218505.1 Eubacteriales bacterium
GTCCTGATACATTTTCGCCCGCTCCACCGCCACCTGCGTCGCGTGCTGCGTCACCGAGATGATGCTGGTTCCGCCGTACTTCCGGCAGGTATCCACCGTCAGCCGCGCCAGCTTCTTCATTTCCTCGTCCGTCAGTTTGTAATATTCTCCCGCGATGCCAAACAGCGTCACCGCCTGGCATCCTCCCTCGATCAGCACCCGCACCAGATTCTCAAACGAATCGTAATCCACCGCTCCGCGTTCCGTGAACGGCGTCGCTATAATCGGGCACATGCCTCGCAAATTTCCGTTACTCATATTTTTCGCCTCTTTCTGTTCGCTCCGTTTTGCAATCTACAAGCCGTACTCCTCCGCCGCATGGGTTTGCGCCGACGCTCCTCCGTCCATCACCAGGCAGCTGCCGGTAATGGATCCCGCCCAGTTTGCGGACAACGCCAGCACCGCCTGTCCAATTTCCGCCGGTTGGCACCAGCGTTTTAGGGGAATGTGCCCGTAGGTAGTTTCCTTGGGCGGCAGACGCGACTCGCCCGTATCCGTCCATCCAGGCGCAATGGCGTTTACGCGTATGCCGTATTGCGCCACTTCCATGGCGGCATGTTTTGTCAGCTTCACAAGCGCATCCTTGACGGACCCATAGCACGCCACGCCCGGCGTTTGCATAAACGCATTATTGGAAGAAATGATCACAATGCTGCCTCGCGTCTGGCTGTCCCGCATTGCGCGCGCCGCTCGCTGCACGCAAAAAAACGTTCCACGAAAGTCAATTTGTGTAACCAAATCAAATGTATCCTCGTCCATTTCCAAAAACGCGGCCTTTTTGGTTACGCCCGCATTGGCAACAAACAAATCCAACCGGCCAAAATCCCGCTGGAAATCGCCAAACAACCGGTCGATCTGCGTACAGTCCCGCACATCCGCCGGATAGACCCCGCATTTTCTCCCCATGGCGCAGATTTCCTCACGAAGTTCTTCCGCTTTTTGCCTGCTTCCATTGCAGTGAATCCCCACATCGTATCCCGCTTCCGCCAATGCAAGGGCAATGCCGCGGCCGATGCCCACCGCCGCGCCCGTAACCAGCGCGCATTTCGCGTTTTGCACCTTCATCCCTCCACTCGATAATCTCCCGGGGCCAGCTGCACGCCGTCCGCCATGCGATACGGTTCGTGGGAAAAATTGACCGTGATCTCCGTGCCGTTGGAAAAACGCGTGCGCTGCACCAGTTTATCCGGCGTGCAATAGGCAAAGTCTGTCATGGCTTCCAATCCCACCCTGCGCGCCACCGGGCAGACTCGTTTTTGGGATTCCAGCACCTGTTCCCGAAGCCGCGGCCAGTCTCCCGTATGGAAGGAATACAACGGCGGCGTGCCGTACAGGAGATTGAACAGATCCCGCTGCGGCATTCGTTCCGGACAACAATTGCTGCTGTCGCCCCAATACCAGTAACTCACCGTGCAGTCGTGATAAACCAGTTCCCATAGAGGCGCGCGATAGGCCGGATTGAGCATGAACCGGTCAAACACGTCCTCGTGCTCCTCGGGCGCATACTGATGCGCCTTCTGCCGGCCGGATTCCAGCCAGTTGATGCGATACTGCTGCGGACTCATGCGGCCCTCGGCATAGCACAATTCCGGCACGCAGAACTCCACGCCTTCTTCCGTGCCGGACACCAGGCTTTCGTCCGTCATGCTGCGCAGCGTATCCAAAATGTATTTCCGGGACTGCCGGTGCGTCATGGGATGCTCCGGATGGAAGCACTCCTGCAACCCGCCGCCAATGACATCGATAAACCAGGCGTTGCAGCCATATTCCCGGGCAAGCGCGCCCACTTCCTCCCTCGCCGCAAGGGCTGCCTGACGGGCGCACATGGAATTCTGGGGATGCATTTTCCCATCCACGCCGCGCAACGCCCAGGCCCCGCACATTCCGCCGTCTTCCGTAATGCGCACGTCCTGCGGCCAGTTCTTTGTGCGCCGCAAGGTGTATTCGCATTGCTCAATGCGGAATTTGGGAATCAGCGGCGCCACCTCGCCGGGCAGCAAATCCGTATAATT
>JAQXRL010000305.1 GCA_029218505.1 Eubacteriales bacterium
GCGCGGCCGCCTTCGTGGGTCGCCCATTGATAGTTGCCCTTAGCGCCGCCAAAATTGTCATACACCAAGAAATTGTTCATGGCGCCAAAGATTCCCGGAATGTTGATGGATTGCGGGCAACCCTTTGCGCAATACTGGCAACCGGTGCATGGCACATGCGGCAACGCATTCAGCGCCTCCGTGGCCCGTGCAACCGTCGCCTGTTCCGCGGCATTCAACGGCGCGAAACTGGACATGGTTTTCAGATTGTCCTCCATCTGCGCCAGATTGGACATGCCGGACAGCACCGTGATCACGCCGTCCAACGACGCGGCAAAGCGAATTGCCCAGGAGGACAGGGATACGTCCGGTTTTGCCGCCCTGAATACGGAAGCGACGCTTTCCGGCAATTTGGCCAGGTTGCCGCCTTTTACCGGCTCCATAATAATCACCGGCTTGCCATGCGTCCGGGCAACTTCATAACACTTTCGCGACTGTATGGAATCGCTCTCCCAATCGGCATAGTTGATCTGAAGCTGAACAAATTCCATTTCCGGATGCTTGCACAGCAGGTCGTCCAGCACATCCGCCTTGTCGTGGAAGGAAAAGCCCACATGTTTCAGCACGCCTTCCTGCTTTTTCTGCTGCACAAAGTCCCACATGCCAAAATCGTCAAACGCCTTGGTTCGGTTGTCGCCGCAATTGTGCAACAGATAGAAGTCAAAATATCCCGCTCCGGTGCGGCGCAGAGAGGTTTCCAGCATTGCTTTGGCCTCTTCCGCGTTTTTTGCGCCCGCCCATGCCGGCAATTTTGTTGCCAGGCAGAAGCTTTCCCGGGGATAGCGGTCCACCAGCGCCGTCTTGATGGCGGTTTCCGATTTTCCGCCGATGTAGCCGTACGCCGTGTCAAAATAGCGGAATCCAGCCTTCAGAAAGCGATCCACCATTTCTTTCGTTTGCTCGATGTCAACTTCTTCCCCGATCATCGGAAGCCGCATCAGTCCAAAACCCAGCTTCGCCATGTCTTTGCCCAGAAAATCCATGTATTTTTCCTCCTTCTTTTCGGAAAACATCGTCTTTCGGCGGATTGCGTCATGGGGCGGCGCGTTCCAGCACAAGCCGCCCCATTTTGTTTCGCAAGCCGGTTGACGCTGTCGTTTCATCCGTTCTTTCCGCCAAAAAAACCGGCAAAACCTGGGTTCTTCAACGCGCTTCAAAAATTCATCAGCACATTCGCCGCCATCAGGAAACAGGGCGCAGCAGCGCCGACATCTCCTCGTGCATCCGGCATGCTCCCTGCTGTACATATCCGGAATCATGGCCGCAGAAAAAAATCCTTGCGCCAAGGTCCATCCAACGCCGCAGCGTTTCGGGATCGTATCCCACGGACACGCCAAACGGGATGCCGGCCCGCACCAGGATTTCTGCCAGCCGTTTGTGAATCGGGAGCATATCCGGATGGTTGGGACGGCCGATATGTCCCACAGAACCCGCAAGGTCGTTGGGCCCCACAATGAACGCATCGATTCCTTCAACATCCGCGATGGCTTCCAGATTTTCCACCGCATCGATATGCTCAATTTGAAGGATTCTCAGCATATTTCTGTATTCATCGTCCACAAAGGTTTCCACAGGGATTTGCCCGTAATCCAACGCGCGCAGCGGGCCAAAGCCCCGAATGCCTTTGGGAGGATATTCGCAGGAGGCAACGGCAAGTTTCGCTTCCTCCGCGGTGCGAATATAGGGAAAGATGACGCCGTCTGCTCCCATGTCGATAATCGGCTTGGCCAATACCGGATCGTTCCAGCGAATGCGAACAAAACCAGCCGCGCCGCCGGCCCGGCAGGCAATCAGATTTTCCAACACCTTTTGATTGTCGATTGCCGTGTGTTCCATGTCAATCCAGACCACGTCAAAGCCGCACATCGCGATTGCTTCGGTCAGCATGCCCGTTCCACAGAACACATGCGACCCCAAAATCACTTCATGTGCATCCAGTTTCCGTCTCAAATTCTTCAATCCCGTATGCATCTTGCATTCTCCTGTTCCAGGGAACGATCCATCCTGTGCAGCCGGTCCTTCCCGATCCGGAACGCTGCCCGGCAGGTTTTCTCAAAACCCGGCCGGCAGCGCGCCGCGTCCGTTCGCACAGTCCGTTCGATCCACGTGGCTTCTATTGTAACACGTTTTCGTCTCCTGCTCAACCTTTTTTTGCGCCGCGGCGCCGGGAAGCTTCACGGTTCACCTTCAATTCCATAGCAGTTCAGCTGCTTGCCCAGCAGATAAAACTTTCGGTCGGGATACCAAAGGATGGATTTGCCCTGCCATTGGGTGAAGCTGGAATAGGTGCCGCCCTCCGCCGTTTGCTTTGGGCCAATGGCGATATCCCCCGTATCGATCAGGCAAACGGGCGCGCCGATCCTGATGGGCTGTTCTCCCTCCGGATCGAATTCCGCCTTGCAAAGATAATACGGATTGCGGATGAAATTGCTGTAATTTTCCTTCCAATGCAGTTCGTGATGGTCAAAGCCCAGACGGCGGCCATCGTTTTGATGCGCCAAAATGAAGTATTTCCCCGGACGATATTGATAAATTGGACAGGGCGAAAGCGGATGCAGCACCTTGGAGCCATCCCAATAGCGCATGGGCCTGGGTTCGGAAAAGGTGCGCCCGCCATCGGCGGACACTGCCCAATACGGGGAATCCTGCATGGTGCGCATCTGCACCCACAGCCGGCCGTCCGGCAATTCCACCATCGCCAATTCCTGGCTGACGGAAATCTGCGGGAAAAACGGATCCGGAATCAGGATGGGAGCTTTTGTGCGCCAGGACATCCGCACGTCCCGGGGCTCCGGGTCTTCATCCAGGTTGTCAAAGGAAAGAATCATGGACCAGGATTCCTTATGGCACCAATTGGTGCCCGGCATTTCCTTGCCATACCAGACGGTGCAGCCCACCAGATATGCTCCGTCTCTGCATCGCATGGGCGTTTGCCAAACGCACCAATATCCTTCGCGTCCATCCGGCAGGCGCAACTTGGTCATGGGCGCAAAGGTTTCGCCTTCGTCGTCGCTGTACGTGCAAAGCACGTCCCAGTTGCCCTCATAATCTCCCCGGGAGCAGAACAGATAAATCCTTCCCGACGCGGTGACAATGGGAAATCCCCAGCTGGCAGGATCCTGGGATCCCCCCGGCAATACGCCCGAAAGCATCACGGGCTCCGTCCAATGGACGCAATCCTCCGTAGAAGAACACACCAAATGGTTGTTTCCGTAGCCTTCCACAGAGCTCTGCGTCCAGATGGCGAAGAGCTTCTTCCCGGATTTGACGGGAACCACCTGGAAATGCACATTATCCTGGTCGATTCCATCCGGCCGGTGGGGGCGATACACGACAAAATCGGGCTTTGTGCGCAAGTATTCCTGCTGCGGGTTTCCCATGGGGATGCCTTCCGCCGCCTTGCCGTAGGGATAGCCCATGGCGATCAATTCTTCCCGGGCGGGCAACTGTTGCGGATGGTTCATATTTCATTCTCCTCTCCAACAAAAACAAGGGACTGGCCGAAGTCAGCCCCTCTTTTCTCGAGCATTTGCGTACGGCGGACGATTATTGAGCGCCGTGGTATTTGGCGTTATACCATTCAATATAGAAGCTATAGCCATAGGTTTCCAGGCCGGCCACATATTCGTCCCAGGACGCGTCGGTCACGCCGTTCAGAATGCTGGAAGCAATGAACCCATTGATGTAATCGTTCAAGCCGTCGGTCATGAAGGTCAATTCTTCGTTGGTTTCCGCGGTCATGATCTGCTGCGTCATGGTGGGCGCGATGTAATCTTTCAAGATCAGCACGGAGCGGAAGCGGCGGGCGTTGTAGGATTCGGGCTGGTTTTCCAAATCGCCGGTAAGGCCCGCGAACACAAGGGGATGATACTGGCCATACATCAGGGTGCCCAAATCGATGCCGGGTTCGAAGCCCCACTCGGCCAGTTCTTCATTGGAAGGCTGACGGCCAACCATGTTTCCGTCGTTGTCGAAGAACCACCAATGGTTTTCCTTATAGCGGGCGGCAAAGTAAGAGAAATCGTGTTCGCTGATGGCGTCATACCAGCGCAGCGCCGCTGCAGGATCCTCGCAGGCCGTGGTGATGACAAAGTTGTTGCGCGCCGCGCTGATGGGCGGGTTTCCGCACACCTTGGCTTCATATCCTTCCGCGGCAATCGGGGCCATGGGCTGGTAATCCGGCCACTTTTCGGGGTTCGCCGGCCAGGCGGCTATGGCGGGTTCCCAATGCCACAGGGTTCCGACTTTTCCGGAAGCGATGTTGGAATTGAGCTGTTCATTGGTCATGGAGAAGCCTTCCAGGTCGATCAAGCCTTCCTGGCCCAGCATATGGAAGTATTCCAGGAATTCCCGGAAGGCGGGCGTATCCACGGCGCTTACAACCTCGCCGTCCTCGATCATATACCAAGTGTTCTCGTAAAGCGGCAATCCCCACATGGAAGCATAAGCAATCACCTTGGAGCCATAGAAGTTTTGGCAGATCTCCAGGGGGATTTCGTTGGTCGGGTCGCCGTCGCCATCCATGTCGTTGTCCCGGAAGGCAACCAGCACATCATAGAATTCGTCCAGGGTGGTGGGGACATCCATGCCCAGCTGGTCCAGCCATGCCACGTTGATCCACTGAGTGCCGCCCACCGGGGCCAGGGGATTGGTGTAATAACCGCCCATCAGGCCGTAAATGTTGCCGTCGGGATAGGTAAGATACGTTTTCCAATCCGGAATCTTTTCGTTGTACAGCTGCATGATGTTGGGGCAGTTTTCCTCAATCAAATCCTGAATGGGAACAAAGAGCTCCGGGTTTTCCGTAATGATGTTGTCGGGCAGGCCCATCATGAACACGTCCGGCAAATCGCCGCCGCTCAGCAGCAGCGGAATCTTTTCACCGCGATCGGGTTCCAGAATTTCAATCCATTTGATCTTCACGCCGGTCATTTCTTCCGCGGCAATCCAAACCGCCTTTTCGCTGGCCACTTCCGTCTGGTCAAAAAGGGTGCGGTTGACCGCAATGGTCAAATCATATGCATCCTCTTGCGCCAGCGAGGCCATGGGAGCCAGGGACAATACCATCAGGATTGTCAAAACCAGGGAAAGCATTTTTTTGGTCATGAGAGAACCACCTTTCCTATATTTCAACGGACTTACGCCGTTGATTACCCTTTCAAAGAACCGATCATGACGCCCTGCACGAAATATTTCTGCAGGAAGGGATAAATGCACAGGATGGGAAGCGTTGCCACCACAATGACGGCATACTTGATGACGCTGACGATCTGCGCCTGTTTGGCCATCAATTCCTGATCCAGGCCCGTGTCGATATCCACATTGGTAAACAACAACTGGCGCAGATACAGCTGCAAGGGCTGCAATTTCCGATCCATGCAATAGATCATCGCGTTGTAATAGCTGTTCCAATGTCCCACCGCCAAATACATGCCGATCACGGCAATAATGGCCTTGGACAAGGGCAATACAAATTGAAGGAAAAACCGGGTATTGGTGCAGCCATCCACAAAGGCGGCTTCCCGCAATTCCTCCGGGATGGTGGAGGAAAAGAACGTGCGGACCAATATCATGTTGTACACCGACACGCTTCCCAGCAAAATCAGCACCAGGCGGGTATTGATCAGCCCCAGAGAACGAACCACCAGATACGTGGGAATCAATCCGCCGCTGAAATACATGGTAAAAACCAGATAGAAGGTGAATATGCCGCGACCCGGAAAGTCCTTTCGGGATAGGGCATAGCCGGCGGGAAGCGTCACGGCCAGGCCGAAAACCGTACCGCCCACCACGTAAATGATCGTGTTCAGGTAGCCCTGCCAAAGAGACGCGTCCTTCAAAATGTACTTGTATCCCTCGTAATGAACGCCCCTGGGAAGCAGAATCAATGCGCCGGAGTTTACATACGCCGAATCCGAAATGGAGGCCACCAGCACATACCAAATCGGATAGGCGCAGACGACGGCCAGCAGCCCCATGATGGTGTAAAAAAACACGTCCAGAACCCGATCTCCCAAGGGTTGGCGAATCAGGGTCAGTTTCTTTTGCTGCATCGCAGTTCCTTCCTTTCCAGAAAACTGTCTTTACCACAGGCTGCTGCCCGAAATTCTTTTGGCAAGAAAATTCACGATGGAGAGCAGGGCAAAATTGATGACGTTGTTGAACAGGCCGATGGCCGCGGAAAAGGAATACTTGGTGCCCTCCAGACCCATCTTATAATTATAGGTAGAAATCGTTTCAGACACGCTGATATTCAGGCTGTTCTGCATCAGATACACCTTGTCAAAACCCACGGACATGATGGATCCTACGTTCATAATCAGCATGATCACGATGGTGGGAACCAGCGCGGGAATTTCGATGTGCCAGATGCGTTTGATCTTGGACGCGCCGTCAATCATGGCCGCCTCGTGAAGTTCGGGACTGACGCCCGTCAGGGCCGCCATATACAAAATCGATCCCCAGCCGACGCCCTGCCACACGCCGGACCAGACATACAAATGGAGGAAATACTTTGGTTCCCCCATGAAGTATTTTCGAGATCCGCCAAAGGCTTCGATCATGGTGTTGATAAAGCCGGAATTGATGGAAAAGAAGCAGGACATCATGCCCACCAGAACCACCACGGAAATGAAATGGGGCATATATGTAATGGTTTGCACCGTGCGGACGAATTTCCGGCCTGCAACGTTATGCATCATCAGCGCCAGAAGGATGGGCATGGGGAAGCCGACCAGCAGGGAATACAAGCTGATGGAAATGGTATTCACCACCACGGTTTGAAATTTCGGGCTGGAGAAGAAATAATCAAACCATTTCCATCCCGCCCAGGGGCTGCCCAATATGCCTTTGCCCAGGGTAAAATTCTTAAACGCAATCTGCACGCCATACATGGGAGCATAATGAAAAATTCCAACATAAATCAGCGCGGGCAGAATCATTCCATACAAGGCCCGGTTTTGCCATGCCGTTTTTCGCACAAGCGCCCGCTTTTTCCGGCGCGCCGCTGTTTTCGTCCATTCTTCCATCGCGTTTCCTCCTCCATTCGGCTCCCTGAACGCCTTTCGGATTTCTTTGTCCATGCAATTTTCTCTGCTACGGGAGCGTAGCATAGATGCGCCGATAAATCAAGAAGCAAAAATGAAGCGATTGTGCGCGAACCAAAGTCCGCAACCCGGAACGCTGCCGAAGATTTCCCCGTCCCGGGCAGGAGCTTCCTCTTATTCCATGCAATTTCGTCCCATTTTGTGCATTTTCGCCCTTCCGGGGCCTTCTGACCGCCTACATTTTCGTTCATGCACACCGTTTCGTTTTCAACCAATGGATTCGAATTGCATCTTTCGTTCAAAACAGGTATAATATACATGATTTCTTCAGCAAGAATTTTGGAAAGAAGAGAAGGACATGAAAAGCATTGGAGAGATTGACCGCAACCTTGCCGTTTCCAATGTCATTGGGGACGCAAGCGTAGAATGGCATTCCGCCAAGGAAACGCCCATCAGAATCCACGGCCTGTATCGCCCTCAGTCAGACGGCGCTTTTTGCCGCCTTCCAAGGGAGGTTGCGGCCGCGACCAATCCAGGCGTTCAGGCGCTTTGCGAACATACCGCCGGAGGCAGAGCGCGCTTCATCACGGATTCGCCTTATGTCGCAATTCACGCAGAAGTCGCTTCCGTGGGGCGCATGCCGCATATGGCCTTCACCGGAATTTTCGGGTTCGATCTGTATGTGCGCAAAAACGGCCGGGATGTCTTTCTGGGAAGCTTTGTGCCGCCGGTGGACATGCAGGAAGGATATGAATCCCGGTTGGACTTGCCGGCAGGCGGGCCATGGGAAATTACCATAAACTTTCCCCTGTACAACGGCGTAAGCAAGCTCCTGATCGGCCTGAAGCAGGGCAGTCTTTTGGAACAGCCCTCCGAATACCGGCATCCCGTTCCGGTGGTGTATTATGGTTCTTCCATTACGCAGGGCGGTTGCGCATCCAGGCCGGGAACAAGCTATCAGGCGATCATCAGCCGCATGCTGGATTGCGATTTTCTCAACCTGGGATTTTCCGGCAGCGCCCGTGGGGAAGAAAGCATTGCGGATTACATGGCAAGCCTGGAGATGAGCGCATTCGTGTGCGATTATGACCATAACGCGCCCAGCGTCCAGCATCTTGCCGGCACGCACGAGCGCCTGTATCGCAAAATTCGCGCCAAGCACCCCGATCTTCCCATCCTTCTGATCAGCAAGCCGGACATCCTATGGAAGGAAGACGACGCCGACGCCCGGCGCGCCGTCATCCGGGCGACTTACGAAAAGGCTTTGTCGGAAGGCGACCGGAACGTGGCGTTCCTGGACGGCGCGCGCTTTTTCGCGGGGCCCATGGCGGATGATTATACGGTTGACGGTTCTCATCCGACGGATGCGGGATTTATGCGCATGGCGCAAATGATTGGAGAAGAACTTCAGAAGCGGCTTTGATCCATTCCCGAAACGGAAAGCCTCCGTTTCGGGATAGACGCACATTTCGCACGGAAACGCAGGGCCGCAGGTTGTCCGTTCAATCCCACGCACATTTCCGATGACCCCCGCGAATCCCGGAAGACCGGCGCCGGCAAGTTGCCATGAACGCGCAAAAATTGCCGTATTTTCCCTGAACCGCGAAGATTTTGATCGAATGGAGGAAGTCAACCTTGCATCGAATCGGCGCCGCCTTCAAAAAAAGTTTGAGCCAACTCAAGCATCGGGATTTCCTTCTGGCCTATCTGCTTCCGTTTCTGGCGCTTGTCATGTTTGTGGTGTCCATCTTTTTTGTGTGGTATCGTTACGGCGTGTGCGACCAGATTAAGCAAAACGTGATTCAAAGCGCCCAGGCAAAAACCGACACCGGCGCCGCCAACCTGGACGCGGTCTTTTCCAGCCTGAACGCGCTGTCCAATCACTTAAGCAAGGTGCCGGAACTTTCTCCCGCCTCCTTTTTGGAGGATCATCATTCGGCGTATACCGAGCTGAACAAGCGCCTTTACAAAACGTCGAATTATGACAGCTTGTGCATTGTCTATCAATCCGCCAAATGGCTGCTGACCAACGACGGCACCAGCCTGCAAAGCACATATTTCCCCGATTCGGACTATGCTTCCTTTTTGTCCACGATTTTTTCCCAAAAGGAGCGGGCCCTGTACTCCTTCCCGCTGCATTTTTCCAATTCCACCAGCAAAGCGCTGGTCTATGTTCAGCCGTTGAGTTCCCCGGTTTCCCGGCAGAAATATGCCCTGCTGGCCAGCTTTAAGCACACCACCATCACGGATTTGCTATATCTGAACGAGTTGTACGATTCCGCGTCCACGCCCATCGTCGCCTTATATGACCGGGACGGAAACTGCCTTTGGAGCAACGGCAAAGAATTGAACGCGTATTCCGCCGTTCTGTCGGAATACGCCCTGGGCGATTCCGCGGCCCAGACCCTTCGCCTGGGCGATATAGAATATCTGGCCACCCGCGCCACCGCCGCCAACGGATTGATCACGCTGATTTCCCTGGAACAAACTTTGGTGCAATACAGTCAGGCCCTGAACAGCGCGCTGTTGCTGATGCTGGGCTGCATCGCGCTGATTATCGTCTTTGCGTTCTTCGTTCTGTCGTATGGGTTTGTTCGATGCTACAAGCCTATCCAGCACGTGGTCACATCTTATCGGGACACCACCGGGAATGACCAGGCCGAGGAAAAGAGCGAATTGGAAATCCTTTCTTTTTTCGTTACGCAATCCTATGACAAGCATTCCCGCCGGTTAGAAAAACTGGGCGTTTCCAAGTTGCATTTGCAAAGTCTGTTCGTTCTTTCCACCATCAACGAACATTATGCCAGCGCAAATGAATTATGGCAATTGCAACAGAACCTGGATATTGTATTCCACCACCCATATTACTATGTCTGCATCTATTTGTTTGACGCGCCCATGGTTCAGGACAAAGGCGCCGAATTGGTGGATCTGCTGCAATCCCGATGCGAAGCGGGCGTCGTCGGTTATTTCAGCATGATGCCGGACGCGCACACGATGGTCGGAATTATCAATTCCCCCACCGGAGATATCGAAGCGCAGCAGGCGTATTTTCGTTCCACCTTTGCGCTGTCGCCCCGCTTTGAGCATGCCACCATCGCCGTGGGCAACTGTTATTCCTCGCTGACAGAAATGGGCAAGTCTTATTCCGAAGCCTGTTCGGCGTTGGATTACCGGCTGGTGGCAGGCTGCCATACGATCATTTTTTCTTCCGACTTGGCAAAGGACAACCCTTGCGGGGGCGAATACCCGGCGGCGCTGATGCAGGCGTATCTGCGCAGCCTGCATTCCTGGGATGCGGCCGGCATTCATGAACATCTCCGCGCTATTCATGTGTATGTCACAGAGCACCGGATTTCGTTGCAAATGGGGAAATGCATTTGTTACGAATTAATCAATGGATTTTTGAACCAGGTGCGCAGCCTGGAAACGGGAAACATGAAGCGCCTGGAAGCGGCGTGCGATCCTTTTTCCATTTTGGAATACGATTCGATGGATGAGCTGATTGAGAAAATTCATGCGCTCAGCCAACATGTCTATGATTATGTCGGCCAGATGCAGGCCGGACAGAATCATCGTTTTTTGCAACAATGCATGGAATACATGGAACAAAACATCACCAACCCGCAGTTCATGCTGGAATCCCTTGCCGACCATTTTGGCATTACGCCCCAGACGCTGCGCGCACGATTTAAGCAGCAAACCGGAAAAACCCTGATCTGCGCCATGATTGAATTGCGCATTGACCGGGCCTGCACGCTGCTGAGAACCACGAAAATGGATATCGGTGAAATTATGGCCGCCGTGGGCTATTTGGACAATTCCTCCTTTAGCCGTCTGTTCAAGAAAGAAACCGGCCTGACGCCCAGCGAATACCGTATTCAGCATCATGTCTGACGGCCTTCCCTGCAAATTCATGCTTTTCATTCCGGAAAAAGCCTGCGCCATGCAACGCCGGCAGCATCAATCGCCCTTCGCCTGATAAAATTCCATGTTCTTTTGCAGGCGCGCATTTTCGGGATCGTATTCCAACGCTTTCCTGCCATACGCCTTTGCCTTGTCGTAGTCCTTCAGATAATACGCCGCAATCGCTGCCAGGTCATAGGGTTTTTCCGCCCAGCTGGCCGCTTCGTTGATATATGAACGGCTGCGATGTTGAATTGCCAGCGCTTTTTCCGCGAAAAACAGAGAACCCGCCCAATTTTCCTGCTTTTGCTCGAACTCGGACAATTCAATCCAAGGCTCTCTCATAGAAGGCGCTTCGGCCGCGGCTTTCAGCAACCAGAGGAACGCTTCCTCCAGGGGTCTTCCCTGATGTTCAACGGCCCGCGCAAGAAACCGCATGGATGCGCTTCTTTCATCCGGCCACGTGGCATTCGGCAAAGCCAAGTGTCTGAGCAAGGTTTCCTCGCATTTTTCCCACATTCCATGGAACATGTATTCCCGCCCCAGATAATGCATGTTGCGATCATCGTCCGGTTTTTCCAGAACCGACAGTTCCAGCAGCGGAAGATATTGTCCCCTCGACTTTGCCGGATCGGGATAGTGTTCCAATTGCACGCCGTTTGCCTCGCGTTCTATGCACGGTTCGCTGCGTTTCCATTCCAACACCTCATGCACAGGGTGCGTCCAAACGAATCCTTTGCGGGCATGCGCCTTGCTGATCCAAAAAACACACCCTTCCGAGCCATCTTTGTTGAAACTCCAAACATATCTGTACTTTAGCCGATGCGCTCCGGCAAGCCAGGCCTCTTCCATTTTTTCGCGCCATCCAGGAAGAAAAATCTCATCCATATCCGTGCAAACGCATAGATCCGCATCCTCGGGAACCATTGCGAGGGACCGGTTTCTCGCAACGTCAAACCGCCACGGGGAGATTTTTTCCGACTTTACAACAACGTTCATGCCCGATAACAGCGCAACAGACGAATCGTCGGATCCTGTATCCAAGACATAGATTCCATCCGCTTCGCGCATGGATTCCACCCAAGGCGCGATATGCTGTTCTTCGTTTTTGCAGATTGCATATACATACACTTTCAGGTTATACACGATCCTTCCTCCATTCCAAAATTCCATCCCATCGCGTTCAAGCCCTGCCGCGCCAGTCTCCGCTTGAATCGTTTCATCGGGCACAGCGGGTTCACCGTCAGGGAACCAGCGGATCTTCCCCAAACCCTTCGCAAGCTGATTCCCCAACGGCATCATGCTTCATGCATCATGAAGCCCGACGTCTTTTCTTACGCGTACACAGGAACCAGCACGATATATGCGTTCAATGCATTGCCCGGCAAAACAACATTATCCGCCAGAACAGAAACCCCCATCGAAACCGTTGATCCGCCGGTCAAGGTCAGCAGGATCGATCCGGCAACATGCCCCTCATCCAACAAAGCCAATCGCGTATTTGCGTTTTCCGAACCGTTGATATACAAACTCAGCGCAGAGTTTGACGCTCCGGGGGAATTAAATCCATAGTTCACCAAATACGTTCCTGCATTCGTTACCGTGATTGCCGTGGAGGAAACTGCAGAATTCTTCAGCGCATTGGTTATATTGAATGTTACAAGCGTGCCCGCAGTCGTGATCGTTCGCGCAGCCGTATTGAGCAACTGGGCTGCCGCCAGAGTGTCCGTTAGTACACCGCCGGTCGGGCCGGTCGGACCTGTTGCGCCCGTCGCGCCTGTCGGGCCAGTCGGGCCTGTTGCGCCCGTTGCGCCCGTCGGGCCAGTCGGGCCGGTTGCGCCCGTTGCGCCTGTCGCGCCTGTTGCTCCTGTTGCGCCCGTTGGGCCAGTCGGGCCGGTAGCGCCTGTCGGGCCGGTCGGGCCTGTTGCGCCGATTGCGCCCGTCGGGCCGGTTGCGCCTGTT
>JAQXRL010000306.1 GCA_029218505.1 Eubacteriales bacterium
ACATTCCATTGTGAACCCAATATCAACCTGCTGGACAAATTGGTTATGAACGCGAAAAGCAACAAACTTGGGGCAATTCAAACGTTTGTTGGAATACTGTTTGGAAATCTGCAGGTGATGTGTTTGTTAAGAACGCATTTAAATCCACCCGTTTCCCGCCCAAAATCATCTCGAATTCTCACAAACAAAATCCCGCCAGTCCTTCGTGACGACTGGCGGGATGGGAATTTGCGGCGGCCGGCGTCTTTGGCCGCCGCAAAACCGGGCGGCAGCGAATGGTGGTGCGCACCGCACGCTTAGCCGATTTCAGCCTTTAACTGAAGAATTTGTTCCTTGCTGACAGGGCAAACGGCGGATAGCAAGTTTTCCTCCGCCTCGCAAATATACCGACGCGCTTCGTCGTTTTGCCCATTTTCGTGAAGAAGCAAAGCAAGCGCATAGAGCGTTGTTACTTGGGTTTCTTTGCGTTCGTGCGCTTTTTGGAAATAATCCAATGCCTTCGCGCGATTCTCAGCGGCGCTGTCTGATTTGCCGTTTTCCAAATCCTTGTTGCTCATGGCGAGATACATCTGGCCCATGTTATCTAAGGTAGAAGCATCTTCGTCGTCATATTCCATTGCCTCTGCGTTGTATGCAATTGCTTCGGAAAAATCTCCGGTTTGAATGGCCTTATCAATTAGAAAAATCCCCAGGGTCGTGTAAATCATGGAGGTATGCCCGGACTTTTCTGCCCTGCGAATGGTTTCGATTGCCGTATCCAAGTGCCCCAATTTCCATTGACAAACGGAATAATTGATGCGCAATTGATACTTTTCATCCTTGGTCAGTTTTGGATTGGCGTTCACGTCCAGCATTATATCTCTTGCGCGCTGGAATTCGCCTTTGCGCATGAGCAAAATGGCATAGCCGATCATGTATTGTGGCTTCCGACAGCCCAGATCGTAGCTTTGCGCGTATGCTTGCAATGCTTCATCATGCTTTTTCTTGGCGTCGGAATTCTTGCCGGTGTTTAGCAGTTGGTTTCCCATGGCGTGCAAACGATATGCCTTGTTTGCCGCAGAATTTGCCTTGATAGAATCGGTGAAACCCATTGAATACCCTCCCTAATGGTTTATCTTATTTTGCAATCGCTTTTTGCGCGCCAGCAGCGCCTCCTGATTGCTCTTTTCGCAAAGACGCAGCGCTTTTTCCACGTAATCCAGCGCGCTGGGAATGTCCCGGGCATGATGTTCCGCAATTTTGGCCAGTTCCACATAAGGAACCTCGTTCAATTGACGGCGTTTGATCATTTGCAACAGCACATTTCTGGCAGCTTCCCAATCCCGGCAGCGGCGCAGCAACAGATATTGACGCCAGTTTGCCTGCCCGGCCAACGATCGCTCTGACAGAGCGGAAATGGTGCCTGCGCTTGCCGGGATGGCGGAAAGCCGGTATAGTTCCCGCGCGTGTTGCAATTCACCTTGGCGCTCCAATGCTTTGCCGAGGCTGAACAGATCCTGCTGATGCGTCTGCTGCTCCGGTTGAGCGTAAACGTCCGCCAGTTTTACCAGGATGGACAGCATGGACACCACATCCAGCCGGTTGTGCAGGATGACATCCTCCAGAAGCGTTTCATTTCCGGTGCGCAAATATTCGAAATAACGCTGCGGCACCTCGCTGCCAGGCAAATCGCCGCAACGGGCGCGCCCCAGGATGCGCTCTTCCAGGTCGGATAGCCTGCATCGGCCAAGGCGTAATTTCCATACGCGCCGTGCCGCGTGCAGCAAATCCAGTTGCTCCATTTCCCGATATTGTTCCGACATGCGGCACATGGTATATCGCGCCTTCAGCAACGGTATGTCAAAGGATTTTCCGTTAAACGTGACGCATGCGTCAAATTGCGACATTCGATCCGAGAGTTGCGCGAGCATTTCGGGTTCTGCGGAATAATCCCGCATAAGGTATTGTTCGACGACAAACGCGTCGTTTTGTACGTATCCAACGCCCACCAGAAAGGCAACCGTACCGGCGCCGCCGGAAAGTCCCGTCGTCTCCGTGTCCAGAAACAGCGTCTTTTCCGGGCAGAACGGTCCGCCTTGCCAACCCATTCTTCGAAGCGCGGCGGGGGAGATTCGATAAAAACCCGGATCTGCATCGAAACGATGTACATGGCATGCCGTGCCGACATGGCATGGCGGCGGCGATGGTTTTGCACAAGGCGAAATGGCATCGAGTCTGGAGCGCAATCTGGACATATTATCACCCATTTTGTATTGTAAAACTTTGCGCGCACAAAGTCAAGACCGGAAAGGGGAGAGATGTAAATTCTCATGACAAGGCTTGACAAAAACGGCTGAAAATTGATAATGAAAGGGAGAATATTTTGAAACCGGAGGCCATGTCATGTCGGATACACAAAAAAAGCACAGTTTTCAGCAAACGATCCGCTTGTTTTCAAAATTTTTTCCCTATTTTCGTCCCTATTGGAAAACCATGTCGCTGGATCTTTTCTGCGCTTCTCTGACGACAGTCTGCGATCTGGTTCTGCCCATGATCGTGCGCTACATTACCAGCGCCGGCAGCGAAAACCTGGCCTCGCTCACCATACAGCGCGTTTTGCTGTTGGGGACAATGTACCTTTTCCTGCGCGTGTTAGACGCGGCGGCCAATTATTATATGCAGTCTATCGGTCACGTGATGGGCACGCGCATAGAAACCGACATGCGCCGGGATATGTTTGCGCATCTGCAGGAATTGCCCAATTCCTATTACGATGAAACCAAGATCGGGCAAATCATGTCCAGAATTACCACGGATCTGTTTGATATTACGGAATTTGCCCATCACATGCCGGAGGAATTTCTCATTACCTCCATAAAAATTATCGTGGCTTTTGTCGTTTTATGCGGCATGAACGTGTCTCTCACGGTGATTATTTTCGTCATTTTGCCCTTTATGGTGTATTTTTCCAACAAGTTTTCTCTTCGCATGCGCAAAAGCTTCAAGGATTCCCGTCATGCGCTGGGGGAATTGAACGCACGGGTAGAGGACAGCCTTTCCGGCATTCGCGTGGTGAAGTCGTTTGCCAACGAAGAACTGGAAAAGGAAAAGTTCGCGCAGGATAACCATTCCTATTTTCGGATTAAGAAGGGCATGTATCGGAACATGGCGGGTTTTCATTCCGTTACGCGCCTGTTTGACGGCCTGATGTATATTGCGGTGGTGGTCATCGGCGCGATTTATATGATTCATGGCGCCATTACCGGACCGGATTTCGTGGCGTATCTTCTGTATGTGCAAACCCTGCTTACCTCTATCCGGCGCATCGTGGAGTTTATGGAGCAGTTCCAACGGGGAATTACCGGCATCGAACGCTTTGCGGAAGTGATGGATGAACCCGTTACCATTCAGGATGTGGAAGGCGCGCGGGAACTGCGCGACGTCCGCGGCGCCATCGATTTCGAACACGTTTCCTTTCACTATTCCCAGGAACAGGGGAACGTGCTTTCCGATATCAACCTGCATGTCTCTGCCGGTCAAAGCGTGGCGCTGGTTGGGCCTTCCGGCGGCGGCAAAACCACCCTGTGCAACCTGATTCCCAGGTTTTATGAGGCCACCGGCGGCAACATTTATGTCGACGGCCAAAACATACGCGATTTTACGCTGCATTCCCTGCGCAATTGCATCGGAATGGTGCAACAGGACGTGTACCTTTTTTCCGGCACTGTGGCAGAAAACATCCGTTACGGGAAACCCGGCGCGACCCAGGAGGATGTTATAAAGGCCGCGAAACTCGCCGGAGCCCACGACTTCATCATGGCGCTGGAGAATGGATACGACACCTATGTAGGCGAACACGGCGTAAAGCTGTCCGGCGGCCAGAAACAACGCATTTCCATCGCGAGAGTGTTCCTGAAAAATCCCCCCATTCTGATTCTGGATGAAGCCACCAGCGCGTTGGACAATGAAAGCGAACATTTGGTGCAGCAATCTTTGGAACGATTGATGAAGGGACGAACCACATTTACCATCGCGCATCGCTTGACAACCATTCAGAATGCCAACGTGATTCTGGTGCTGACAGACGAAGGGATTGTGGAACAAGGCACGCACCGGCAATTGATGGAAAAACAGGGGCTTTATTATTCGCTCTATCGCATGTATGCCACGAATCCGCAGCAAGCGTAGAAACATAAAAAGACCTTGGTTTGTTTATACAGACTTCGGTTTGTTCTTTGCGTTGTTCCCTGGACGCTTGCGCACGGCAATCAATTGCGGCGGATTGTTGCGTTGATTCAGGTAGCGTTTATGAATGACGTCGAACGCTTGGGGGTTCAGTGCGGATGCCCATTCTATCAGGGCGTCGAGTTCCCGCATACCTTCCTCGTGTCCTGGATAGACGCAAATCGTGAGAAGTCCGCCGTCCTTCAGAATTGCGAGCGCCGCTTGTACGGCGGTCAGTGTGGTTTGTGTCTTTGTTGTAACACAATGGGCGGCACCCGGAAGCCATCCCAGGTTGAACAGCACGCAATCCGCGCTTTCCTGCACGAAATTGGCCATGTATTGGTGTCCGGACAGGAATAGCTTTGCGCGGGAAAGCATGTTTGCTTCCTGAAGGCGCATGCGAGTGTGCTCAAGGGCTTCTTGTTGCACATCGAATGCATATACGCGGCCTGTTTCTCCCACCAAATCGCAAAGCCAAAGTGTGTCGTGTCCGTTTCCCATGGTGGCGTCCACGGCTACGCTTCCCGGAGAAAGCGCTTCCATCACCATTTCCGCCGCCCAGAAGCGTGCGCTTCGAAAATCCTGCGCCATCGGCTTCTCCTCCATCCTGTATCTGTTGTCCTATATAGTATAGCGCGTTTTAACGGCAAATACACAGGGATTGTGTTGTGTTTCCTCATAGATTATGCTAACATGAATCATTACGCACGGAAAACGGAGGATTCAAAGATGACTGGAACGGCCCGCTGGCGGCGGTATATCGGCGATAAGCGTTTTTACGCAATGGTAATCGCGGTGGTGCTTCCGATTGTGGTTCAGAACGCCATTACGAATTTCGTCAGCCTGCTGGACAATATTATGGTTGGCGCCACAGGCACCGCATCGATGTCCGGCGTATCCATTGCGAACCAAATTTTGTTTGTGTTTAACATCAGTATCTTTGGCGCGATTTCCGGCGCGGGAATCTTTGGGGCGCAGTTTTTTGGGGCGGGGAACCACCAGGGCGTTCGGGATTGTTTCCGCTTTAAGCTTCTTGTGGGCATGGCGATTACGCTTCTGGCCATGGCGATCTTTGTCTTTTGGGGAGAAGCGCTCATCGGCAAGTATTTGCTGGGAGAAGCCGAAGCCGCCGAAGCCGAAGCGGCGCAGGAATACGGCATGCGATATTTGTGGGTAATGCTGGCGGGAATGATTCCCTATACCATATCGCAGATTTATGCCGCTTCCTTGCGGGAAACGGGCAACACGCGCCTGCCAATGCTTGCGGGCACCGCTGCGGTATTGGTCAATGTGCTGTTCAATTACCTGTTGATTTTTGGACATTTTGGGTTTCCGGAAATGGGCATTGTTGGCGCGGCCATCGCCACGGTGATTTCCCGGTTCGTGGAAATGGGAATTATCATGACCTTTACCCACGTGCAGAGCGAAAAACATCTCTTTATTCGTGGAGCATATCGATCTTTGCGCATTCCTGGTCCGTTGGCGAAGGCCATTGCGATCAAGGGCGCGCCGTTGATGTTGAATGAATTGCTCTGGTCCCTGGGCATGGCGATGCTGGCGCAGAATTATTCCATGCGCGGTCTTTCCGTGGTGGCGGCCATGAATATTTCTGGCACGGTTGCCAATTTGTTCAACGCGGTGTTTTTGTCCATTGGAAATGCGGCGGCAATTCTGGTGGGGCAGTCCTTGGGAGCGGACTTGCCGGAGGAAGCAAAGGACCGTGCGCGCAAAATTTTGACATTCAGCGTCGGATGCTGCGTTGTGATGGGCAGTTTGATGGCGTTGGCGGCGCCATTTATTCCGAAAATTTATAACACGAGCGATTCTGTTCGCCAATTGGCCACGAAACTCATTTGGGTTTGCGCAGCCTCCATGCCCGTGCATGCGTTTGCCCATTGTTGTTATTTTACATTGCGTGCCGGCGGGAAAACCATCATCACGTTCTTGTTTGACAGCGCGTTTACCTGGGTCGTCAGCATTCCGCTGGCATATTCCCTGGTGCATTTTACCAGCATGCCAATTGTGCCGCTGTACGCAATTTGCCTGTTTGTGGATATTTTCAAATGCCTCATTGGCGCAGTGATGCTGAAAAAAGGGATATGGATTCACAATATTGTTTCCAAAATGGAAACATAGCCGTATGCAAAGCCAGACCACCTGTTGAACGAATGGTTTGGTCCAGTGCTATTTGCGAATGATTTCTCTTCGTGTCCTTGTTGAACTGGTTTTTTGCGCATATTTGGCGAACGAGAAAAGGCGCCGGAGCATTTGCTGAACATATGCTCCGGCGCCATGCATTTATGCCTTTTTTACCTTTGGCCCCTTGGGCGTATCCTCAATTACATATCCTTTGGACAGCACTTCATCGCGGATTCGATCCGCTTCCGCAAAGTTTTTGGCTTTTTTCGCTTCGACACGGGCGGCAACCAAGGCTTTGATTTCCTCCGGAGTATTGTCCGGTTCCTTGGTGAGCAGCCCCAACACGTCGGTCATGGTCTTCAGCGCGTTGAGTCCCGCTTCCAGTGCCGCCTTGCAAGGAGCATTTTGGTCGGAAAGCACGGTGTTCATGTCCCGAACATATTCAAAAATGACGCCCAAAGCATCTGCAGTATTCAGATCATCGCACATCGCGCTGTCGAAGCGGTCCACGGCCTCCAGGGCGCGTTGGGCAAACGCCTTTTCCCCGTCGTTCATTTCCCGATCCGCCGCGTGTTCCAGCAAAAAGACCGCGTTGTTTCGGGCTGTGTACAGGCGATCCAGGCTGGATTTCGCTTGTGCGATGAGGTCGCGGGAGAAGTTGATTGGGCTGCGGTATTGCGCGGACAGCATGAACATACGCACGGCCTCTGGATCAAATTCCTTTGTGATGTCCCGGACGGTGAAAAAGTTTCCCGCCGATTTGGACATTTTCTTGTTGTCCACGTTGATGTGACCATTGTGCAGCCAGTAACGGGCAAAAGGCTTGCCGGTTGCGCCTTCGGATTGGGCGATTTCATTTTCGTGATGCGGGAAGATCAAATCCACGCCGCCGCAGTGCATGTCGAAGGTTTCGCCCAAATACTTCATGCTCATGGCGGAGCATTCGATAT